>JVVZ01000180.1:0-3141 GCA_001062585.1 Neisseria meningitidis | reverse complement strand
CGATTCACTTGGTGCTTCAGCACCTTAGAGAATCGTTCTCTTTGAGCTAAGGCGGGGCAACGCCGTACTGGTTTAAAGTTAATCCACTATAAAAGGTCGTCTGAAACCCGCGATACAGGCTTTCAGACGACCTTTCTTATTGCTTAAGAACGTTGAAACAGATTATTTGGCTGCTTCAGGTTGGCTGGCTGCTTGGCTGGCGGCTGCCGCTTTATCGCCTTCTTTGGCGAAGTATTTGGCGTGGATTTTGTCGTATTCGCCGCTGTCGCGTACTTTTTTCAGCGCTTCGTTCAGCATTTTGACGGTCGCTTCGTCGCCTTTGCGTGCTGCGATGCCGTAGTTTTCAATCGTGAAATCAGGCAGGGTGATGAAGTCCATGCTTTTGGTCGGGTTGTTTTTCACATAGTTGGCGATGACCGCGCTGTCGCTGACTACGGCATCCACGCCGCCGTTTTCCAGCTCTTTGATGACCAAAGGAACGCTCTCGAAGCGGGCGATTTTAGGATTGTCGTTGCCCAAGAGTTTGGAAACGGAGAAGTCGCCGGTTTGTCCGGTAACGACGCCGACTTTCGCCATGTTTTTGAGGTCGTCTGAAGAGGCGACTTTTTTACCTTTGGGAACGAGGACGACTTGGGTGATTTCAAAATAAGGGTCGGTGAAATCCATGGACTGCTTGCGCTCGTCGGTAATGGTTACGCCGGAGATGACGATATCCGTATCGCCGTTTTTGAGCGCAGGGAAGAGGCTGTCCCAAGGCTGGTGTTTGAATTCGACTTTGAATCCGCCGGCTTTTGCCATCGCGTTCATCAAATCGACGTCGAAACCTTCAACGTTGCCGGCGGAATCCAATGATTCGAAAGGGGCGAATTCGGCGTTGGCGGCGACGCGGTACACTTTGTCGGCTTTAGGGGCTGACGAGGAAGCGTCTTTGCTTTGGCCGCCGCAGGCGGAGAGCGCCAGCGCGGAGCAGGCGAGGGCGGCTGCAATCCATTTTTTCATGTTCATGGGGAGGTTCCTTCTTTACGGATATTAATAAATAAACGGATAGTTTAACACGGTTTGGTAAAATCGCTACGCGTCAGTGGTCTTTTTCGCGGAAAAAAGCGTAGGTTACGTCATGGAAGAGGTCGGTATGCGGGCTGTCTTCGTAGTTCAATTCGGCGAGCGCGTCTTCAAAGGCAAGCTGGATGGACTCGACGGCTTCGTTTGCCATGTCGGACGGCAGCGAACGGATCAGGCCTTTGAGGGCGGTGGCGAGGACGTGGTTCTGCATACGCAAAACGTCGTTGGCTTCTTCCAAATATTCGAGGCGTTGTTCGATGCTGCTCATGATGTGTTCCTGGGAATCTGTTAAAATACCGCATTATAGCAAATCACGGCATTCGCTATGCGCGTGAAATGAAATGACACAACGGAAGAACGAAAGCAAAAAATGGATACGAATCGTCCCGATACGCCACAACAAACGGATGAAAGCCTGGATTGGGAAAGCCGCTTGGAAAAGCTGCGGCAAACCCGCCAATTGAACGCACCTTACACACACGCGCCTTTGGTGCGCGAATCTCAAGAGCCTGCCTTCGAGCAGAAGCCCAAAGCCAAGTCGGTCAAGCTCGACGATGCCAACCGCGATGCCGTGCTGACGGAATATCTGCGCAAATGGCAGGAGGAACACAACGCCATGCTGGAGGAAGAAGCCGGTGAAACGGCGGAGACCGATGCGATGGTGATTTTGCAGGAAAACTGGCTGAACGCGCAGTCTTCGCTGCAAATGAGCGCGTCCGACAGGCAAATCGAGTCCATGCGCACGGTTTGGCTGAACCCGAAACGTAAAACGGTCGAATTTGACGCGCCTGCAAAAGCAGAGGCAACGTCGTCTGAAAACGAAAATCCGCAGGCGCAAGAGCAGGTTTCAGACGACCCCAAAGAAGAAACGCCGCCAATTACCGTCCATATCAACGTGTTGAACCCGCAGGTTATCAACCGCAGGGAAGTGTTCTGCATTTCCGAGCAAGACCTGAGCGAGCGTTTAATCAAACGCCTGCGCCCGCACGTCGCCGACGCCGTCAACGGCATGATACGCACCGCCGTGCAGAAACAAATGGCGCTGTTTACCTACCAGCTCCAACAAACCCTCAGCGAACAGGCGCCCGATTTGGTGGAACAGCTTTTGGATTACAACGTGAAAAAAATCCTGAACGACATCAAATACGAAATGAAATACAGTCAGGGAAACAAAAAAGCGTGATAACGCAGCCGCCGCTTCAGGTATCGGACTGAAAATGCTGATTTTTCCGCCGGTTTTGTATATAATGGCGGCTCACGTTATCGTGATTTAACTCCTTTCAAATAATTTATGCCCGATGAACCGTCGGGCATTTTTTTGGGCATGGATTTTATGAATAAGAACAAATGGATTTGGATACTGATTGTTGCCGCCGTGGTAGTCGGTTATCAAAAAATGCAGCAGGGACGGCAAGGTCAGGCAACGGATGCCGTACCAACCCAAATGCAGCCCCAAACCCAGGCGGAAAAACACCAATCCGAGCAGCCCCAGCCTGAACAGTCTGAATCCAAAAAATCGCAACCGAAGCAGCCGAAGTCCGAACGCCAAGCAGGGCAGGGCAGCGCGGAACAAATATTGCAGCAAGCCTTTGAAAACCAACAAAGTGATATTCAAGTGAAAGGCGCAGGCACGGTTCTCAAAACGCTGCCCGACGACAACCAAGGCACACGCCATCAGCGGTTTATCTTGAAACTGTCGAGCGGGCAAACGCTTTTAGTGGCGCACAACATCGACCTCGCCGACAAAATCAAAGGCTTGAAAAAAGGCGATAAAGTCGGCTTCTACGGCGAATACGAATGGTCGGAGCAGGGCGGCGTCCTCCATTGGACGCACCACGACCCCGCAGGCCGGCATGCCGACGGCTGGCTGGAACACGACGGGCGGATTTATCAATAAAGCTTGGAACGATTGCAAAAGGTCGTCTGAAAAACGTTTTCAGACGACCTTTTGCCATTCGCCGCCAAACTTGAAAGACGGCGCAAATAAGCGCAAAATGTTAACAAGTTAACCTATGGCTTCTCTTAATTTATAGTGGATTAACTTTAAATCAGGACAAGGCGACGAAGCCGCAGACAGTA
>JVVZ01000179.1:0-1328 GCA_001062585.1 Neisseria meningitidis | reverse complement strand
CTCTTTGAGCTAAGGCGAGGCAACACCGTACTGGTTTAAAGTTAATCCACTATAGAATTTGTCGGTTGATGGCTTATTCAGATTCCGTTTGCGCCAATTCCTCCGCCGCTTTTTGAACCATGTCCGGCGTGAGTTTGTTCAGACAGTCGGTATGACCGAGCGGGCATTCGCGTTTGAAGCAGGGCGAGCATTCGAGGTGCAGGCTGACGATTTTGGCTTTTTGGCTCAAGGGCGGGGTGTGGTCGGGGCTGGAGGAGCCGTAGGCGGCGACGAGTTTGCGGTCGAGGGCGGCGGCGAGGTGCATCAGGCCGCTGTCGTTGCAGACGACGGTGTCGGCGCAGGAGAGCAGGTCAATCGCTTCGGAAAGGTTGGTTTTGCCGCAGAGGTTGGTGCAGAGGTCGTCTGAAAGTCGGTTGATTTCTTCGGCGATGTCGAAATCCTTTTGCGAGCCGAACAGCCAAATCTGCCAACCTTCCGCCAGATAGCGGCGGCCGAGTTCAGCGAAATGGCGCGCGGGCCAGCGTTTGGCGGGGCCGTATTCCGCGCCCGGACAGAAGGCGAGAACGGGTTTGTCGGTGTTTAATCCGTATTTGGCAAGCGCGGCGGCGCGGCTTTCGGGGGAAATGGTGAAACGCGGGTTATCGGAATGTCCGTTGAAGTCCGCCTGCGTCGGGTGGGCGAGGGCGGTGTAGCGGTCGACCATCAGGGGCAGGGCGGTTTTGTCGAGTTTGCGGATGTCGTTGAGCAGCAGATAGCGCGATTCGCCGACGTAGCCGGTGCGCTGTTTGATGCCGGTGGCGAAGGCGATGAGGGCGGATTTGAGCGAGCCGGGCAGGACGATGACTTGGTCGTAACCCTGTTTGCCCAGTTCGCGCCCGATGCGCCAGCGTTTTTTCAGCTCCAACGCGCCGTGTCCGAACGGGTTTTCAATAACGCGGCTGATTTCGGGCATGCGCTCGAATACCGCCATCGACCATTTGGGCGCAAATGCGTCTATGGTGCAACCGGGATGGAGTTCGTGCAGGCGGCGGTAAAGCGGCTGGGTCATGACGCAATCGCCGATCCAGCTCGGGGTGATGATGAGGATTTTTTTGGACATGGTGGTAGGGTAGGTTTGTATTGCGCGATATTGTATAGGAAACCAAGGCGCATGGGGTTGGCGAGTGCGGTTTGATGGTGTTGTTATGCAAAAGACCGAGGGGTCGTCTGAAAAGGCAGGTTGAAATCAGTGGCGTCATGTTGACTGAATAAGGGTTTTGAATAAAAATCGAACCCTTATAGTGGATTAACTTTAAACCAGTACGGCGTTGCCTCGCCTTAGCTCAAAG
>JVVZ01000178.1:0-234 GCA_001062585.1 Neisseria meningitidis | reverse complement strand
CCAACTGGTCGCCCAACTCGACCGCAACGGCCGCCATATCCGCCTCTGCTACGACGACAACGGGCTGCCGCACAGCATTTACGACGGCAGCGGCCGACACTTCCAACCCGTATTCTCCTCCATCCGGCTGCACGACAACGATCCCGACTTCGACCCGGCCGGGGAACGGGGCGTCTTCGTTTCCGAAGACGAGCGTTTCTACGTCAACCGCCTCACCTCCGTCACCTTCAACGG
>JVVZ01000177.1:0-6475 GCA_001062585.1 Neisseria meningitidis | reverse complement strand
CTGTACTGTCTGCGGCTTCGTCGTCTTGTCCTGATTTAAATTTAATCCACTATACAGTGTGGTTACGTCATTAAGGTCGTCTGAAAAACGTTTTCAGACGACCTTAATGCTTGATTGGGATTCGTACTTAAGCCTCTATCCAAAGGATGCTGCTCAAAGGGAACTTTGGGAATAATGCGCCGATGCAGGGCTTCTTTGCGGTAATGAAGACGGAGTGTTTTGCCGTGCAGGGGGAATTGATGATGGACGAATTGATGAAACAGATAGAGGATTATATGGATTCCTATAATCAGGAACGTTGCAGTTCGAAATTGAAAAGCCGGGTCCTGTCACATATAGAACCCGGCTTATATAGAGCGATTGAATAGGCTTTTATGAATGTCCAAGACCTTAGGAGCAGTTCAGTTTTTGCCCGAACGTTTTTCAGACGACCTTTTATCTATGTTTATCAAGCAGACTGTATCGGGATGATACGGTTTTGATTGCGTTTTGCACCGCCTTCGCAATAATTGACTTTGACGTATTCTTCGACAATCTCTAAGAATTCGGCTGCGATGTTGTCGCCTTTTAAAGTCACTTTGCGTTCTCCGTCAACATAAACCGGGGCAACAGGGGTTTCGCCGGTTCCGGGCAGGCTGATGCCGATGTCTGCCAGTTTGCTTTCGCCCGGTCCGTTAACGACGCAGCCCATGACGGCAACGTTTAAAGATTCTACACCGGGGTAAAGGGTGCGCCATACGGTCATTTTTTGGCGAAGGTAATTTTGTACGTCTTGGGCAAGCTCTTGGAAGACTGTGCTGGTGGTGCGTCCGCAGCCCGGGCAGGCGGTAACCATGGGGGTAAACGAGCGCAGTCCCATGGTTTGTAGAATTTCTTGGCCGACGATGACTTCCTGCGTGCGCGAACTGCCGGGTTCGGGAGTAAGGGAAATGCGGATGGTGTCGCCGATGCCTTCTTGAAGCAGTACGGCCAAGGCGGCAGTCGAAGCGACAATGCCTTTGCTGCCCATGCCTGCTTCCGTCAAGCCTAAGTGGAGCGGATATTGGCAGCGGCTGCCCAGCTCGCGGTAAACCTGAATCAAATCTTGAACGGAGCTGACCTTGCACGACAAGATGATTTTGTTTTCAGGCAAACCTAATCGGACGGCTTTTTCAGCAGATTCCAACGCCGAAATAATCAAGGCTTCTTTCATGATTTCTTCGGGCAGTTTGGGCGATGAGGACGCCAGATTGGCATCCATCATGCGCTTGGCGAGGCTTTGGTCAAGCGAACCCCAGTTGACGCCGATACGGACGGCTTTGTCGTTTTCGGCGGCAGTCCGAATCATATAGGCAAATTTTTCATCGCCTTTTGCGCCTTTGCCGACATTGCCGGGGTTGATGCGGTATTTGGACAAGGCTTTGCCGCACTCGGGAAATTCTGCCAACAGACGTTCGCCATTGAAATGGAAGTCGCCAATCAGCGGGGTTGTGTAACCCATGTCGTCCAAACGTTGGCGAATTTCGGCAACTTTGGAGGCAGCTTCCGGGCTGTTGACGGTAATGCGCACCATTTCTGAGCCTGCATCGCTCAATTCTTTGACTTGCAGGGCGGTTGCTTTAGCATCTGCGGTGTCGGTATTGGTCATCGATTGCACGACAACGGGGGCATCCGAACCGACGGTGAGATGATCGATTTGTACTTGATGGGTTTGACGGCGTTTGGGTGTGTTCATCTTTATTTTTTTCCTGCTACAAAGGAAGCTGATTTTTCACCGGCAACCCGGTATTCTGCCAGATTGATGGTTGTCCCGCCGTAATTGGCTTGTGCGCCTGTGGCAATACCGATCCAGACATTGTAGGGCGCACCGCCTTTAAAACGCCTTTCGCTTCCTGCGGGAATGATCCGGCTGAAAATCATGGTACCTTTCTTGTCGGTGATAATCAGATTGCTTCGGTATTGGACTTTAATCCAAAGCTCGTCTGAATCGACTTTGACTTCAGGTGCGGATGCCGCTGCTTCGGATGCGACGACACTTGAAGCTGCTTTTTCGGCATTGGATATTTCTTGTTTGCCGTTTTCTGCCATATTGGAAACGGCAACATTTTCTTTTTTCAAATCCGGCGTCTGCATACTGTTGCGTACTGCATCGCTGTTTTGCGCGACTTGTTGTTCGTTTTCATGATTGGACTTGCTTTGCCAAACATAAATACCGCCGCCAAGCAGGATGAGCGCCGCCATGCCCAAAACCCATTTGGGAAAACCGACTTTTTCACCATCTTGATAGTTCAAGCCGGCATTTTGTTTGCGATCAACCAGATAGACATGGTCTTCTTCCGGCGCGGAAATGGCTTTCAGACGACCTGTAATGGTTGCTTCATCGATTTTCAACAGGCGGGCATAAGAACGCAGATAGCCCATAACGAAGACCAATCCTGAAAAGAAAGAATAGTCTCCTTTTTCGAGTGCTTCAATTTGTTCGGCAGACAGTTTCAACCGTCGTGCTACTTCATCAATATCCCAACCTGATTTGTGTCTGAGTTGTCCCAGCTCATCACCCAATGATTTGGCAGCTTGAATGTCGTATTCGTTTTTCTTTTGATTTTCCATGTAGTTACTTACCTGTGGTTACTGCCTGTAATTGTTCCGAGTAGGGGAAGTTTGCCCTTAACTGGGCTTCGTATTCGTAGGCTGCCTGGCTATTGCCCAAAGCAGTCGCCAATTTCCAACCCAGCAGCAAATCATCTGCCTGCAAGACATCGACTTTGCTTTGGTATTGACGGAAATAATAATCCGCTTCGTTTAAATTGCCTGCCAGCATTTTGGTTCTTGCCAATTCTTTAAACGCAGGCGGGAATTGAGGTTGCGCAGCCAAAGAGCGTTCGAGATAAGCTTCTGCTAGCGAATATTGGCCCATCTTCGCGCTGCAAATGCCCTTGTTGAGGTTGGCGATAAACGGAGAAGGATAAGTCGGATCGGCCAGAGCTTTGTCAAAATAACTGATGGACTGGGCAGGATTATTCATCTCGCTGCACAAGAACCAGCCATAGTTATTGTTGATTTCCGCATTGTCAGGTTTCAAAGATAGGGCTTTTTGGAAGCTTTCTTGCGCCTTTTCTCGCACTTTGAGATATTGATAGATTTGCGCACGAACCAGCCATGCATCTTCATTGCTGCTGTCCGCTTTCAATGCCTCTTCAATACTGACCGTTGCTTGACGGTAATCGCCCCCGCGCATGTATTCGATAGCCAACTGGGTTTTGATATTGGCGACCTGTGTCGCACGTTCCGCTCTGCTTGGGCCTTTCGGGCCGGCGCATGCGCCCAAAACCAAAGTTAAAATAATGGATTGCCAAATGTTCAGTTTCATAATCAGCTCTGTTGTTCAACCAAAATCTGCTGCCATTTTTGTTGGCGGCGTGTTTTATCTTGTACTTGTCCTGCCAATTGACCGCAAGCTGCGTCAATATCGTCGCCACGCGTTTTACGGACGGTTACCACGAATCCTGCCTGCTGCAAAATATCGCGGAAAACGCGGATATTTTCATTGGTAGATCGTTCGTAGCCGGAATTGGGGAAAGGATTGAACGGGATCAGATTGAATTTGCACGGTACGTCTTTTACCAGCTCAATCAGTTCGCGCGCATGTTGCGCTTTATCATTGATTCCGTCCAACATAACGTATTCAAAAGTGATGAAATCTCTTGGTGCTTTGACCAAATAGCGTTGGCATGCCGCCATCAACTCTTTCAACGGATATTTTTTATTCAGCGGAACGATTTGATCGCGCACTTCGTCGTTGGAAGCATGAAGGGATACTGCTAGCGCAACCGGCATCGCATCGCGCAGCCTGTCCATTTGCGGCACCATGCCTGATGTGGAAACGGTAACGCGGCGGCGGCTTAGGCCGTAGCCATGATCGTCCAGCATGATGCTCAGCGCAGTAACGACATTATCAAAGTTCGCCATCGGCTCGCCCATGCCCATCATGACTACATTGGAAATCACACGTTCGTTTTTCGGCGTAACGCCCATTGCTTTATTTGCCCACCACAGTTGCCCAATGATTTCGGCAGCGGTCAGATTACGGTTGAAACCTTGGCGGCCGGTAGAACAGAAGGTGCATTCCAATGCGCAGCCGACTTGAGAGGAAATACACAACGTACCGCGTTCTGCTTCGGGAATAAACACCGTTTCCACGCCGTTGCCCGTTCCTACATCCAACAGCCATTTGCGCGTCCCATCGGCGGACTCTTGCGCCATCATCAGTTTGGGCACATCCACGCTTGCCTGTTCGTTGAGTTTCAGGCGCAGGGATTTTGCCAAATCGGTCATTTCATCGAAACTTTGCGCACCGGCTTGGTGGATCCAGCGCATGACTTGTTTGGCGCGGAATGGTTTTTCGCCCATCTCGGCAAAATGATGGGTCAGTCCGTTTAAATCATAATTCAGCAGATTGGTTTTCATGTGGTTTATTTCTTGGTAAAGCTTTTAATAAAGGCTGTCGTGATAAATCTTGCGAATCCGTCGGATTAGGACGTTACATAGTGGGTTTGAACATGTCCTGAATCTTGTTGAGCAAACAGCTTTTATTTCCAAGCTCCTTCTATCATATTTTCAGACGACCCCCATTTGAGAAAGGTCGTCTGAAAACAGATTGAGACAAACAATATCGACAAAACCGTCCAAACACCCGAACCGGTCGGACGTTCGAACGGCATCTATCGTTAACGCGGGCAGATTTCGCTTTGGCTGAAGAAGTAGGCAATCTCGATTGCTGCATTTTCCAGGCTGTCAGAGCCATGTACGGCGTTTACGCTGAGTGATTCGGCAAAATCCGCACGTATCGTACCGGGAGCGGCTTCCGCAGGGTTGGTCGCGCCCATCAGCTCACGGTTTTTTGCAACGGCATTTTCACCTTCCAGCACCTGAATCATGACAGGGCCGCTGGTCATAAAGGCAACCAAGCTGTCGTAAAAGGGACGCTCTTTATGGACAGCATAAAACTCTTGGGCTTCGCGCACGCTGAGGTGCTTCATTTTGGCGGCGACAATACGCAGTCCGTTTTCTTCAAAACGGCTGTAAATTTTGCCGATTACATTTTTACCTACAGCATCGGGTTTAACGATGGAGATCGTGCGCTCAATAGCCATATTATGTCCTTGTTTTTATTGCGTTGTGCAATAGTCTTAGGTTGAGGAAAATGAACTGCTATTTTATCAAATTTCAGTTTACTTTGGGAAAAGCCGCTCTTTTTTCTTCTCCTGAATCTTATTTTTTCAACGTCAGATGCGGTTGCTCCAAATAAACTTCCGATTGCATTTCCACCATACGGCTGGCGGTACGGGTAAATTCTTCGGCGAAATCGCCTTCGACATAAATATCGTTTACGCCTACCGCGCTGGTGGCACAGAGTTTTACTCGGAAATCGTACAATACGTCAATCAGCCAAGTAAGACGGCGCGCTTCGGCTTTTTCCTGCGGCGTCAGGCGTTCCAATCCTGATACGAACACCATTTCATAATGTTCGGCCAAATAGAGGTAATCGGCTTGCGAACGCGGACCAAAGCATAAAGCGCGGAAATCGAACCAAATGGCGCGGTCGGAGTGGGCTTTGTGCGGAATTTCACGTCCGTGTATTACGCTGATACCGGGGTTCAGTTCGGAAATTCCCGCCATTTCTTTAAACAAATCAGCCAATTTTTGCTCGTTTTCTTCACTGTTGGGAACGAAGAAAATCTCGGCAGGACGTAAAGTGCGCAGGCGGTAGTCTTCCCCCCCGTCAACATTTAAGACGGTCAGGCTGGATTCAATCAGCGCGATGGTCGGCAGAAAACTGCTTCTGTTTTGACCTTGGGGATAAAGCTCGGACGGGGCGTAGTTGGAAGTTGCCACCAAAACCACGCCTTCGCTCAACAAGTTTTCCAGCAGGCGACCCAGAATCATCGCATCCGCAATGTCGCTGACGTGGAATTCGTCAAAACACAATACGCGGGTCTCTTTGGCAATCTCAGCAGCAACTGCTTTTAAAGGATTGGCTTCACTTTTCAAGTCTTTCAAACGCTTATGGATTTCCGCCATAAAAGCATGAAAGTGGACACGGCGTTTGCGGCGGTATGGCAAGCAGCCGAAAAAAGCGTCCATCAAGAAACTTTTGCCGCGACCCACGCCGCCATAAAAATACAGACCTTTCGGCACTTGGGGAGAGCGCAGGCTGCGCCCTAGGAAACGATTGCGTTTGCGTTTGAACATCATCAGTTCCGTCCACAAACGATCCAAATATTCAATCGCCCGCGCCTGTGCTTCATCGCGGATGAAATTCGGTTGTTCGGCTGCAGCCTGATACCAAGTCAGCGGGCTGTGGTTTTCAAACGGAGGGGCGACAAACAGTTGACCTCTATCACTCATATCTGACCTTTATTATGTTTTTGGGTTTGACAATTATAGTGGATTAACTTTAAACCAGTACGACGTTGCCTCGCCTTAGCTCAAAGAG
>JVVZ01000176.1:0-659 GCA_001062585.1 Neisseria meningitidis | reverse complement strand
TTTTGTGAAATATCAGTGTAAATTATGGAGCATATTTTAATTATGATAAGGAAAATATTTATCTTTTCGGCTGCAATAGCGTTATCCGGTTGTTTTGCCGGTAAGCATAAAGTTCAGGTATTACCGGACGCAGAATTAAATAAGCCATATTTCATAGAATTAAGAACTAAATATGCTGCTTATCCCGATTATTTCAGGGTGAAAATGGATCCTCCGAATTCGGGATTGACTGTAAAGCCTACCAATATGTGGTATAACAAATTGAATATTTCTGGAACTCCACAGACCAAACAGGATATTAAGATTGAAATATCTTATTATGTAAGAGGAGCAGTAGGCTGGTTTGAAAGTATGGACCAGAAAGAATTTTATCAGATAAAAGTCAAAGAATAAGTTAAGGTTATCTGAAGGTTTAGTTTAGATGGTTTTTCTCAAAGAAAGGATTGTTCATATTTCAAGAAAGCACTGTGTTATTTACATAACAGGCGTAGTTTGAATTGGACACCTAACTTTCTCAAAGGTCGTCTGAAAGTTTTCAGACGACCTTTTTACTAATGGCAGTCGTCCCGTTCGATTGTTCATGCAACAGAAAAAACGGAAGATGATATAGTGGATTAACTTTAAACCAGTACGACGTTGCCTCGCCTTAGCTCAAAGAG
>JVVZ01000175.1:0-13225 GCA_001062585.1 Neisseria meningitidis | reverse complement strand
CTGTACTGTCTGCGGCTTCGTCGCCTTGTTCTGATTTAAATTTAATCCACTATAAATTGGCATAAAAATATATTGTTAAACTTTTCATCATCAATAAAAAAACCAACCTCTCAAAGGTCGGTTTTTTTTATTTTTCGCAGAAATACGAAATGGCGATTATGAATGCGCTTCCAAATCTGCCAAGATTTGATTCAGGCTATTCCTAACCTCTTCTGCCTTTGCAGCAGGATGACCGTTTGCATCCAAAGAATCACGGCTGAAGCGGTCGACATAAGGCGCAAAGGTATCTTTCAGCTTCATCAGTTTCACCACATCGGAACGGGTGTAACGATCGCCGCCGTAACCGACAACGATACCGTTCTCATGTTGCCACTGGGCAAATTGTGACGGGCTGATTTGCACCAGTTCGCACATTTCGTCCAGCGAGAAATAACGTTTTGCAGGAATAACGGGATTAGCGTTGTTTGTCATAGTAATGCTCCACCATGCCTTTGAGTTTTTGGCTGGCATGGAAAGTGACTACGCGGCGGGCGGTAATCGGTACTTCTTCGCCGGTTTTCGGATTACGGCCGGGACGTTGCGGTTTGTCGCGCAACTGAAAATTACCGAAACCGGAAATTTTGATTTCTTCGCCGCGTGCCAAAGTGCTGCGGATTTCTTCAAAAAAAAGTTCGACGATTTCTTTGGCATCGTTTTTGGTTACATTGCTGACTTTATCTACCAAAATATCGGCCAATTCGGCTTTAGTTAATGTCATATTATTACCTTCTGTTGTAACAGGTGCAGATTATTACCAATTTCTATTTAAAATTCAAGCGAATATTTATTTTTTAGCTGCGAAGTTGCGCTCCCGCAGCAGTTGCTGCGTCAATCAGTTTTCCGATAACCGGCTCGACTGTTTCATCCGTCAGCGTGTTTTCCATATCCTGCAAAATCACTTTGACCGCCATGCTCTTCATCCCTTCAGGCAGGCCCGTACCGCGATATACGTCAAATACGCTGATTTCCTGTACCAACTTGTTTGCTGCGCCTTTCAATGCGGCCAACAAATCATCATGAGTCATGGTTTCAGGCATAACAAACGCCAAATCCCTGCGCACCGGCTGGAATTTCGATACTGCCTGATAGCGCATTTTTTCGCGTTCCAACACGGCGGCCATATCGATTTCAAATACCAGCGGCGCTTGCGGCAAGTCGTATTTTTGCAGCCATTTCGGATGCAATTCTCCAAGAAAACCAACAATCACATTATTCACAACGATGAATGCGCTTCTCCCTGGATGCAATGCAGGATGCGCATATTCCATGCTTTCTAAATATGGGATACCTTTTCCCGCTTCCTCCTGGCCAACAAGATTGCCAACCATCCCACCAGCAATCCCTCCTGCTAATGTCCCACCAACGGTATTTCGCACTGCCTCACTAAGAGTTCTTTTTCCATCAAATACATCTATAAGATTGGATAGTCCTGTTGCCACACCACCTATAACAGCCCCTGCTTTTGCACCACTTACTGTATTCGCTTCAATATCAGCATTTTTCTCTACAATATTTTTCTCACGATATGTCGGCTTAGGGGAAAGATATTTCACATCTTTATTTTTCAACAGATTTTCTACATCTGCCTTAATGTCGTAAAAATCCGCGTTGCGCGTTTTTCCGCCCCATTGTTCGGGCATCGCAGCGCCGTACCACAAGCCGCCGATGCGTTCGTTTTGTACAAACTGGCCGTCTGAATCTTTGCTGAACACGCGGGCGATTTCAAACACGCGCACGCGGCTTTGCTTGCGGTTCAGATTGTTCTGCAAAATTTCCACCAAGCCGCCGATGAGCGTGGAACGCATCACGGCATACTGCGCCGCCAGCGGATTTTGCAGGCGGATGGGATTGGCGTTGGCGGCAAAGTCGTGTTCCCACTGCTCGTCAACGAAGGCATAGCTGACCACTTCACGGTAGCCGCGCGCCGCCATTTCGTTATAAACGGCAAAACGCGGACGGCGGGTTTCGGGCAGTGCCAGCATTTTCAGACGACCTGACGTGTAATCGTCAGGGATATTTTCATAGCCGTAAACGCGGCCGATTTCTTCAATCAAATCGGCTTCGATTTCGATGTCGAAACGGAAGCTCGGCGCGGTAACGCGGAAGCCTTCCGCCGTTTTTTCAGGTTGCAGGCCCAAGTGCTGCAAAATGGTTTCCACCTGTTCAGCAGGAATGTCCACGCCCAACACGGTTTTCAGACGACCCAAACGCAATTCGACCTGCTTCGCTTTAGGCAATTCGCCTTGCGCTTCCACCATTTCCCCTGCAGCACCGCCGCAGATTTGCAAAACCAATTCGGTGGCGCGTTCGATGGCGTCAGCCTGCAAACGGTAATCCACGCCGCGCTCAAAGCGGAACGACGAATCCGAACCAAAACCATATTGGCGCGATTTTCCGGCGATGATTTCAGGCGCAAACCAAGCCGCTTCCAACACGATATTTTGCGTGTCGTCTGAAACCGCGCTCGCCGCACCGCCCATCAGTCCGGCCAAGCTCAACGCGCCTTTTTCATCAGCAACTACCAGCGTATTTTCAGACAGAGAGACGGTTTTCTCGTTCAGGCATTCCAGCATTTCACCTTCGCGCGCACGGCGGATGTGCAGGCTGCCTGAAAGTTTGTCGGCATCAAAAACATGCATCGGCTGACCGATTTCCAGCATTACATAATTGCCAATGTCCACCAGCGCGGAAATACTGCGGATGCCGCTGCGCGCCAAACGCTGCTTCATCCAATCCGGCGTGGCGGCGCGCGCGTTCACGTTTTCAATCACGCGGCTGATAAAGCGGCCGCAATCGGCAGGCGCATCAATCTGCACGGGCTGTTTGCGGCTACCCGTGATTGGCGCGGCATGGATTGCAGGCTGCTTGAACGCGCAACCCGTCAGCGCGGATACTTCGCGCGCAATGCCTTTGATGCTCAGGCAGTCGGCACGGTTCGGCGTGATTTTCAGCGTGAACACCGTATCGTCCAAATCCAGATATTCACGGATGTTTGCGCCGACAGGCGCGTCTTGCTGCAGAATGTGCAGGCCGTTTACGCCGTCGTCGGGCAGACCGAGTTCATCGGTGGAACACAACATCCCGTTCGACACCACGCCGCGCATCTTGGTCGGCTTGATTTTGAAATTACCCGGCAACACCGCGCCCGGCAACGAACACGGCACTTTAATGCCCGCTTTCACATTCGGCGCACCGCACACAATCTGCACCAACTCACCCGTACCCGCATCGACTTGGGTAACGTTCAAACGGTCGGCATCAGGATGTTTTTCAACAGATTTCACTTCGGCAATCACCACGCCTGTAAACGCCGGCGCGGCAGTCTCGGCTTCTTCCACTTCCAAGCCGGACATGGTTAACAGGTGTTCCAGCTTATCGGCGGAAAGTTCGGTATCGGCTTGGGTTTTCAGCCATGAGTAGGAGAATTGCATGTTATGTTCTCTGACTATTTACAATATTTAAATCTTGATTTGGAAATTCAACTTAAAGAAAAATCTGCCGTCTTCTTCATAAACGTGGGCAAAATTATGCCTAGACGTACTCGGCGTATCAAATTTGGTATTGAAGAACAAATAGTCTTCAAATTCATTTTTGCTATAGATATGATAACAAACTATTTCCCCATCATTTTTAACTACTAAATATCCTCCGGTGGCATCATATTTCCCCTGCCACACAGTTGTCGCCACCATCCCCAAAGCAGAATCATTCAGGAAGCGTTTTATTTTATAAGCATAAAATTGGTGCTTATGTTGTTTATCATAATCATTGGGATTAATAGAGCATGCTATTTGTGTCAATTCACTGACAGAAGCATCTTCCCCCGAATAATAAGCATTTATCATTTCAACCAGTATTTCAGGCATCTTGCTATCTATGAGCATTAGGTTGTTTCTGAATATTGGACCGTCCACATGGGAAAATTTTAAATCAAACCCCAACTCCCTAATCTTGGCAATTCTCTTTTGTACTTTGCCTTTTTTGTCATCGATACTATTGACCGACTCAGTAAATTCATTATTCCAATTTGGAATTTCAAATGTGAAATTGGTTGCCTGGCTGGCATTGAACAAAGTTGCCTTACTGCCCAGTTCGGATTTAATGCTGAAACCCAACAACGGACAAAGTCCAGTACGTACATCATGTACAACGATATGAATATCACTTTTTGACTGAGATTTTTCGCTTAATTTTGTACACCCTATTTGACGCAAAAAATCTTCGATTTCTGGAATTGTAAAGCTTCCTTTCTTCTCACTTCCCTTTAACGCGCCTACTTTAATGCTTTTTAAAAGAAATTCTGCTTTTTCTTTAAATTCATTAACTGCTATTTGAAAAAGATTCCTTCCAGCGAGTTCTATTACAACATTTTGCTTATTATTCGAATATGAAAATTTCTGACTTCGCTCTTCCCGAAGGATGGACAAGATAGGCAAAATCAAACCCTTTATCTTATTTAAATTACTATCTCCCAATGCCAATTCACCATCAGCAAGAAGCTTTAATAAAACATAAGGTTCGCTCCATTCCCCGCGATTACCTGAGAATTCCGTCATGATTTGATTTCCTCCAACTTGCAAATTATTTTCTCAGCCACCGCTTGAATCGCCGGTACGGCAACCGAATTGCCAAACTGTTTGTATGCGGAGGCATCCGCGACAGGGATTTTGAATTCTTCAGGAAACCCTTGCAACCTTGCCCATTCGCGCGGGGTCATCTTTCTGATTCCTTCGCGGTTTACCTCGCCTTTGATATTGGTGGTCGGAGTAAAATCAGTAATGCGCTTGTCGATTACCAAATTCCGCTCCCTCCCCATGCCGCCGACGACAATCGCATTAGCAATCCCGTCATCGGGAATAATTTCATATCCGAACCCATTACCCTTTTCCTCATGCCTTTGTTTGTGTTTTCTTAAAGTATCGATGTATTGGGTGGACAAATAATATTTTGTCGGCACGGTATCTTTTTCCCGTATATCCTTAAAGGCTACCTGAATTCCTGTTGGTTCGGGATATTCGAAATCTTTAATATTGGTATCTCCCCGAAAGCCGACAATAAAAATCCTTTCGCGGTTTTGCGGCACGCCGAAATCCTTTGCGTTGACAATTTTCGGATCGGGTACAAAATACCCTAAATCTTCCCTCAACGTATTCAATATCGTCTGCAACGTCCTGCCTCGGTCGTGATTGGTCAATCCTTTTACGTTTTCCAAAAAGAATGCCTTAGGACGATGCCTACGGATAATTTCCGCCACATCGAAAAACAATGTACCGCGCGTATCTTCAAACCCCCCCCGCCGGCCGGCAATCGAAAATGCTTGACAGGGAAAACCCGCACACAGCACATCAAATTGCTTCGGAATGTATTGTTTGGTTTCTTCCGAAGTAATATCACCAAACGGCACTTCTCCGAAATTGGCTTCGTACGTCAGTTTGGCTTTTTCGTCCCACTCGCTCGAAAACACGCATTCCCCGCCCAAGTTCTGCATGGCGATGCGGAAGCCGCCAATACCTGCAAACAAGTCGATAAAGGTAAATTTGGGTTTCAAGGCCGTCTGAAAAGTATCACTGTTTTCAAAAAGGCAGTATTGCGCTGCTTTTTCTTCCAAATGTTCACCTTGTTCATCATCCTTAATTTCGTTTTTATAAATCAATTCCTCTCGCTTGGACGATTTCTTTGACTTTTTCGGCACAGTAGGTTGTATTTTTAACGACATCGTTACTCCAAAAACGTAAAACCGTCCAGCCCTCGGCTTTCAGACGACCTGTTACTTCCATATCCCGTCGGATATTTCGCTCTATTTTGGTAATCCAAAACTCACGATTTCCCTTTATTTCCGCTTTTTTTCGTTCCCAATCTTTACCGTGCCAAAACTCGCCATCGACAAACACGGCCACTTTGTATTTTTTAAATGAAAAATCAGGTTTTCCAAAAATGCTTCCGCTGTTTTTCCGATACCTTAGCCCCAAAGCCCACATCGCTTTTGCCAACACAAGCTCGGGTTTCGTCCCTACGCTTTTGTTGGACTGCATACATTTTTTGCGTTGCTCGGGGGTTAATCTGTCCATTTCGGGCTACCTGAAAATGCGCAGGCTGCTTTTCCATGTTCAAGCAGCCTGCACAATCATTTCGCAAACTGCTTCAAAAAGTTCAAATCGTTATCAAAAAACAGCCGCAAATCATTCACGTTGTAACGCAACATAGCGAAACGGTCGAGACCGATACCGAAGGCGAAACCGGTGTATTTTTCGGGGTCGATATTCACGTTTTTCAACACGTTGGGATGCACCATGCCGCAACCGCCGACTTCCAGCCATTTGCCGTTTTCGCCCATGATGTCGATTTCAGCGGACGGTTCGGTGAACGGGAAGAAAGACGGACGGAAACGTACTTGCAAATCATCGCGTTCGAAAAAGCGGCGAATAAACTCGGTGAACACGGCTTTCAAATCGGCAAAAGTTACACCCTCTTCCACCCACAGGCCTTCAGCTTGGTGGAACATGGGCGAGTGCGTAGCATCGCTGTCCACGCGGTAAACACGGCCGGGGGCGATAATGCGGATGGGTGGCTCTTTTTTGTCGAGCATGTAGCGGATTTGAATCGGGGAAGTGTGCGTGCGCAAAACATCGCCGTTTTCAACGTAAAACGTATCCTGCATGGCGCGGGCCGGGTGGTTTGCGGGGATATTCAGAGCTTGGAAATTGTGGAAATCATCCTCGATTTCTGGGCCGTCCGCCACTTCAAAGCCCATGCCGTGAAAGAGTTCGACCACGCGCTGCAAAGTCAGGGTTACGGGATGCAGACCGCCATTTTCCTGCGCGCGTCCGGGCAGGGTAATATCGAGTGCTTCGGCGGCAAGCTGGGCTTGCAGTTTGGCTTCGTTGAGGGCATCGCGTTTATTGTTAAAGGCCATCTGAAACTGGTTTTTGCACTCATTGATATGCGCACCTATGGTTTTGCGCTCCTCAGGCGACATTTGACCTAAGGTTTTCAGAAGTCCGGTCAACTCGCCGGTTTTACCAAGATAACGGGCTTTGATTTGTTCTAGAGCGTTGAAGTCTTGCGCGGCTTCTACTGCGGCAATACCTTCTGCAACGATACGGTTTACATTTTCCATAGTGGTTTTATCGTCTGTCGGTTGATGATGGGTCGTCTGAAACAATGAGGCCGCCTGTATGGTTTGGTATTGCCAAACTTTTCAGACGACCTTTTATCGTTTACGGCCAATCCGTTTGATAGAATCGGCGTATTTTAGCGCAAATCAATTCAAAAAAATAGACTTTAAAGAAAGAAAATCAATCACATAGACTTTATTCAAACAAAGAAAAAAGGAAGCCGTAGCTTCCTTTTTAAATTTTTTGAATTAAGCAGCTAAAGCAGCTTTGGCTTTCTCAACCAATTGTGCAAAAGCGGCTTTATCGAATACAGCCAGATCAGCCAATACTTTGCGGTCGATTTCGATAGAGGCGCGTTTCAGACCGTTCATAAATTTGCTGTAAGACAGACCGTTTTCACGAGCACCTGCATTGATACGGACAATCCACAATTGACGGAATTGGCGTTTGCGTTGACGACGGTCACGGTATGCGTATTGACCGGCTTTCATTACCGCTTGCTTGGCAACGCGGTATACGTTTTTACGACGACCGCGGTAGCCTTTGGCTAACGCGAAGATTTTTTGGTGACGGGCACGAGCGGTTACACCGCGTTTTACGCGTGGCATATTCTAAACTCCTTAAGCGTAGGGTAACATTTTAGCAACAGAAGCCAAATCGCGATCGTTTACCATAGAGGTACCGCGCAGTTGGCGTTTGTTTTTAGTGGTCTTTTTAGTCAAGATGTGGCGTTTGAACGCATGAGCGCGTTTTACACCGCCGTTACCCAGTACTTTGAAGCGTTTTTTCGCGCTAGACTTGGTTTTCATTTTAGGCATGGGAAAACTCCATTCGTTATTAGATAAGGCATCAGGGGGTTTTAAAACATCGATTTCAAACACTTGAACCCAAAATGCCACGGTTTTTGCCGCCAATCAAAAGCTTACCCCGAAGCGGCAATCGGAGTAAGCTGGAAATTATAACTTTATTTTTTCTTCGGTGCAATCATCATCACCATTTGACGGCCTTCCATTTTAGGGAAGGATTCGATTTGAGCCACTTCCGCCAAATCCTCTTTCACGCGCTCTAAAAGTTGCGCCCCGAGTTGCTGGTGAGCCATTTCACGTCCGCGAAAACGAAGCGTTACTTTGACTTTATCGCCATCAGCCAAGAAGCGGTTGATGTTGCGCATTTTGATTTGATAATCGCCTTCATCAGTACCCGGACGGAATTTGATTTCCTTAATTTGTACCTGCTTCTGGTTTTTCTTGGCTTCGTCGCGTTTCTTGGCTTGTTGGTATTTATATTTACCGTAATCCATCAGTTTGCACACAGGCGGTTTGGCAGTAGGGGAAATCTCTACCAAATCCACGTCCTGCTCTTCGGCCATGGCCAAAGCTTCACGAACCGATACGACACCAAGCTGTTCGCCTGACTCACTGATTAAACGCACTTCTTTGGCAGTAATTTCGCCATTGATTCGTGCTTCGCGTTCTTGAGCGATGATGAATACTCCTATAAAAATTAATGGTTGACGAGGGCGTCTGAGATTTCTTGCTGCAGTTGTGCAATGAAATCATCCAAATCCAAAGAACCCAAGTCTTCTGCTTTGCGGCGCACGGCCACTTTGTTTTCTTGCTTCTCTTTATCGCCGACAACGATTTGATAAGGGAAGCGGTATTGACTGTTATCACGGATTTTGTAACCGATTTTTTCGTTACGCAAATCCAGCTCTACACGGAAGCCTGCAGCCTGCAATTTGGCAGCCACTTCACGGCAGTAATCCGCTTGATTTTCGGTGATATTCATAATCACCATTTGAACCGGCGCCAACCATAGCGGGAAAGAACCTGCATGGTTTTCAATCAGAATACCGATAAATCGTTCCAAAGAACCCAAAATGGCGCGGTGCAACATTACCGGACGGGCACGATCATTGTTTTCGGTTACATATTCTGCATCCAAGCGTTCCGGCAACACAAAATCCAGCTGCAGCGTACCACACTGCCAAGAGCGTCCCAATGCGTCTTTAACGTGATATTCGATTTTAGGTCCGTAGAACGCACCCTCACCCGGCAACTCATCCCATTCCACACCGCAAGCAGTCAATGCTTCGCGCAGACCTTGTTCTGCCTTATCCCACACGTCGTCTGAACCGGCGCGTTTCTCAGGACGTAATGAAAGTTTGACGGACACATCATGGAAACCGAATTGCTTGTAAATACGAACCAGCAATTCATTGAATGCCCGCGCTTCGCTGACGATTTGATCTTCGGTACAGAAAATATGCGCATCGTCTTGTACAAAACCGCGGACACGCATCAGTCCATGCAGTGCGCCACTCGGCTCGTTGCGATGGCAAGAACCAAATTCTGCCAAACGCATCGGCAAATCGCGGTACGAACGCAGACCGTTATTGAAAATCTGAACATGTCCCGGGCAGTTCATCGGCTTAACCGCGTATTCGCGCTTTTCCGAACTGGTTACGAACATATTGTCTTTGTAGTTATCCCAGTGACCGGATTTTTCCCAAAAGGTTTTATCCATGATTTGGGGGGTTTTGACTTCTTTGTAACCGGCGGCATTCAGCTCTTTACGCATATGCTGCTCGATAGTCTGCCACAAAGCCCAACCTTTGGGATGCCAAAACACCATACCCGGCGCTTCGTCTTGCAAGTGGAACAAATCCAGTTGCTTGCCCAATTTGCGATGGTCGCGTTTTTCTGCTTCTTCAATGCGTTGGATATAGGCTTTTAATTCGTCTTTTGTCGCCCAAGCGGTGCCGTAAATACGTTGCAGCATTTCATTATTGCTGTCGCCGCGCCAGTATGCGCCTGCCAGCTTGGTCAGCTTGAAGTTTCTCAGGAAGCGGGTGTTCGGAACGTGCGGACCGCGGCACATATCGACATATTCCTGATGATGATACATACCCATTGCTTCAACTTCGGGCATATCTTCAATCAGGCGCAGTTTGTATTCTTCGCCGCGATCTTGGAAAATTTTGATGGTTTCGGCGCGCGGAGTCATGATTTTGATTACATCATAATCTTGTGCAATCAATTCTTTCATGCGCGCTTCGATGGCAGCGACATCTTCAGGCGTAAACGGTTTTTCCGTCGCAATATCGTAATAAAAGCCCTCTTCAATGACGGGGCCAATAACCATTTTTGCATTAGGATAGAGCTGCTTGACCGCATGACCGACAAGGTGGGCGCAAGAGTGGCGGATGATTTCAACGCCTTCTTGGTCTTTCGGGGTAATGATTTGGACGGTTGAATCTTCGGTAATCGGATCGCACGCATCGACCAATTTGCCGTTTACCTTACCCGCCACCGTCGCCTTCGCCAAACCTGCTCCGATAGACGCGGCAATCTGTGCCACGGTAACGGGCGATTCGTACTGGCGGACTGAGCCGTCCGGCAAGGTAATGTTCAACATCAAAAAAGCTCCAAAACATTAAAAAATAACGGCATAAATGCCGTTTGGGAAATTTGGTAGGCACGATTGGATTCGAACCAACGACCCCCACCATGTCAAGGTGGTGCTCTAACCAACTGAGCTACGTGCCTGTTTAACAGGGTTCGGATTATAGACGATACTTTGACGCGATGGCAAGTATGAAAACGAGGTTTCAGACGACATTGTCGGAACATTGTGATTTTTTTGAAACATTTTCAACAGTGAACATCTCGATACGAATAAGGTCGTCTGAAATATTCAAACACCGCTATTGCAATGAAAATCCTTTATAATCGCGTTTTTACCTCAATCGTTTGACTGCACGGCGGCTTCGCACGCCATTTTCTACATTTATAGATACAACCTATGCTCAAATTTACCTTACATAAAAAAGACGGTCATGCCCGACGCGGCACGCTGGAACTGAACCACGGCAAAATCGAAACACCCGTATTCATGCCGGTTGGCACTTACGGCTCGGTTAAGGCAATGAATCCGCAAAACCTGCACGATATCAAGGCACAAATTATTTTGGGCAACACTTACCATTTATGGCTGCGTCCCGGTTTGGAAGTCATCGAACAATTCGGCGGCCTGCACGACTTTATCGTCTGGAACAAACCCATCTTGACCGACTCGGGCGGTTTTCAGGTTTTCTCGCTCTCCGACATGCGCAAACTCACTGAAGAAGGCTGTACCTTCCAAAGCCCGATCAACGGCGACAGACTCTTCCTCTCGCCCGAAATCTCCATGAAAATCCAAACCGTACTCAATTCCGACATCGTGATGCAGTTGGACGAATGCACACCCGGCGAAGCAACGCACGAACAGGCGCAAAAATCCCTGCAAATGAGCCTGCGTTGGGCAGAACGCAGCAAAAAAGCCTTTGAAGATTTGAAGAACCCGAATGCCCTATTCGGTATCGTGCAAGGCGCAATGTATGAGGATTTGCGCGAGGAATCGCTGCGCGGCTTGGAACAATTCGACTTCCCCGGCCTTGCCATCGGCGGGTTGTCCGTCGGCGAACCCAAACCCGAAATGTACCGTATGCTGCGCGCCGTCGGACCGATGCTGCCCGAACACAAACCGCATTACCTGATGGGCGTCGGCACACCCGAAGACCTCGTTTACGGCGTGGCGCACGGCGTGGACATGTTCGACTGCGTCATGCCCACCCGCAATGCCCGCAACGGCTGGCTGTTCACCCGTTTCGGCGATTTGAAAATCAAAAACGCCAAACACAAGCTCGACAAACGCCCGATAGACGAAAGCTGCACCTGCTACGCCTGCCAAAACTTCAGCCGCGCCTACCTGCACCATCTGCACCGCGTCGGCGAAATCTTGGGCGCGCAACTCAACACCATCCACAACCTGCATTTCTACCAAGTCATCATGGCAGAAATGCGCGAAGCCATCGAGCAAGGAAAATTTGCCGATTGGCAGGCTCAATTCCATGAAAACCGCGCCCGCGGGGTGGATTGAGATTGAACTATGCTTATCGAGGTCGTCTGAAAACGTTATATTCAAGCAAACACCGTTTTCAGACGACCTTGCTGTTATAATGCAAACATTAATTTACATTATTTGAGAGTGCGATATGTTTACCCAAGCAGCCCAAGAATTGACCACCGTCCGCGACATCCTGCGTTTCGCCGTCAGCCGTTTCAACGATGCCGGTTTGTTTTTCGGGCATGGCTCGGACAACGCGCACGACGAAGCCGCCTACCTCATCCTGCACACCCTCAACCTACCGCTGGACACGCTGGAGCCCTACCTCGATGCCAAGCTGCTGCAAAGCGAGAAAGAAGAAGTGTTGGCAGTACTGGAACGCCGCGCAGTCGAACACATCCCCGCAGCCTACCTCACCCATCAGGCATGGCAAGGCGATTTCGATTTTTATGTTGACGAACGCGTTATCGTACCGCGTTCGTTTATTTACGAGCTGCTCGGCGACAACCTCACCCCATGGATAGAACACCCCGAATTGGTTCACCGCGCACTGGACTTGTGTACCGGCAGCGGCTGCCTCGCCATCCAAATGGCACACCACTACCCCGCCGCTGAAATTGACGCCGTCGATTTGAGTTTGGATGCGCTGGAAGTAGCCGCCATCAATGTTGAAGATTATGGTTTGGAAGAGCGTATCAACCTGATTCACACCGATTTGTTCGAAGGATTGGAAGGCACATACGACCTGATTGTTTCCAACCCGCCTTATGTCGATGCCGAATCGGTCGATATGCTGCCCGACGAATACCTGCACGAACCCGAACTCGCCTTAGGCAGCGGCGAAGACGGTTTGGACGCCACCCGCCAAATCCTGCTGCACGCAGCCAAATACCTCAATCCCAAAGGCGTACTGCTGGTCGAAATCGGACACAACCGCGACGTATTGGAAGCCGCCTATCCCGAATTGCCGTTCACTTGGCTGGAAACCAGCGGCGGCGACGGATTCGTATTCTTGCTGACCCGCGAACAATTGCTGGGATTGGAATAATCCCTTGCTGATTTTGATACGGTCGAAAATCTTCTGCATATAGGTTTTCGGCCGTATTTTCATGATTGCGCTCGCCCCAAACCATTATAGTGGATTAACTTTAAATCAGGACAAGGCGACGAAGCCGCAGACAGTA
>JVVZ01000003.1:0-7897 GCA_001062585.1 Neisseria meningitidis | reverse complement strand
GTTGATTTGTTTTCAGACGACCTTTGTTTTTCGTGGGCGAAGCTCACGCTACGGGTTTGCGCTTATTTTCAGACGACCTTTTGTTTTTCGCGGGCAAAGCCCACGCTACGGTTTGCGCCCGTTTGAGTGGCGGGCACGGTTTTGATTATTTGAAGTTCAATATCGGCCAACCTTTTGCTTTGGCTTCCTGTTCCAACTCGGCATCGGGGTTGACGGCGACGGGTTCGTTGACGAGGCGCAGCAGCGGCAGGTCGTTTTTGGAGTCGCTGTAAAAATAGGTTTTGCCATAGCTTTCGAGCGTTTCGCCGCGTTCGGCAAGCCATTGGTTCAGGCGGGTGATTTTGCCTTCTTTGAGGCTGGGCGTGCCGATGTAGTTGCCGGTGTAGCGGCCGTCGGCACCGGTTTCGAGTTGGGTGCCGATGATGTTGGTGATGCCGAAAAGGTGGCAGATGGGGGTGATGATGAACTCGTTGGTCGAGGAAATCACGAGGGTTTCGTCGCCGGACATTTGGTGGCTCTGCACCAGCATACGCTGCATGGGTGAGATGTGGGGCGTGATGAACTCCGCCATAAATTCGCGGTGAAATTCCGCCAGCTCTTCTTTGCTGTAACGGGCGAGCGGGGCGAGGTGGAATTTGAGGAAGGCGTCGATGTCGAGGCAGCCGTTTTGGTAGTCGCGGTAGAATTTTTCGTTTTGCGCTTCGGTTTCGGCAGCGTCAACCAGCCCTTTTTTGATGAGGTATTGCGGCCATGAATGGTCAGAATCGGTGTTGATGAGGGTGTTGTCAAGGTCGAAGATGGCGAGGTTTTTCATTGGGTTTCCTGTTGTTTCAGAAGCTGGCGCAGAAGCGGCAGGGTGATGCGTTTGCCCATGGTGACGGCGTAGTTGTCCAGCGTGTCGAGCATCTGCATCAGACTGTCCATGTCGCGCCGCCAGTGGTTGAGCAGGTATTCGAAGATTTCGGGGTCTATGGTCACTTGGCGTGCCGCCGCCATACTGACGAGCGCGTCGATTTTTTCTTGGTCGGTCAGGGGTTTGACTTCGTAAACAAGGCAGTACGCCATACGGGTGCGCAAGTCTTCGCGGATGACGAGCTGTTGGGGCGTGTGTTCGGAACTTAACAGCAAAAAGCCTTTGCCGCTGTTACGGAAGCGGTTGAATACGGCAAACAGGAGGGCTTGTTCTTCGTTGCCCAGTTTTTCGATTTGGTCGATGGCGAGGTATTCGGCTTCAAAGGCGGCTTCGGTCAGGGGCGTGGCGGCAGCGTCGATATAGACGGCTTTTTTCCCTGCGTCGAGCGCTTGGGCGACCCACGCGCGCAGCAGGTGGCTTTTGCCCGCGCCTTCTTCGCCCCAAACGTAGATAAACGGGTCGTGTTTATGCTGTAACACATAGACCAGTTCGGCATTTTCCGTTCCGAGGAATTTGTCGAAACCGGGATAGCCGCGTTCGGCGAAGTCGAAAATAAGCTGGTTCACAAAGGCATACCGGATGGGTTGGAATCGGGTTTATTGTACGTTGTTTTGTCAACGCGTATCAAGGCGCGGGGTCGTCTGAAAAAGGGGCGCGCGGCATGGGTTTCATATACAATGGCGGACATTTGGCAACGCGTCTGTTTTCAGACGACCCCTGTCTTTTTTATTTCAGGAAAATCTCGTGATTTCGACCCTTATTGATTTTATCCTCCACATCGACCAGCATTTGGTCGAGATTTCCGCGCAATACGGCGTATGGATTTACGCGGTGTTGTTTTTGATTATTTTCTGCGAAACCGGCTTGGTGGTTACGCCGTTTCTACCGGGCGATTCGCTGCTGTTTGCCGCGGGCGGGATTGCCGCGGTCGGCAGCATGAATATTCATATCATGGTCGCGCTGCTTTTGGCCGCCGCGATTTTGGGCGATGCCGCCAACTTCATGATCGGCAAATTTTTCGGGCGCAAACTCTTTGCCAACCCCGATTCCAAAATCTTCCGCCAGTCGTATTTGGAGAAAACCCACGCGTTCTACGAAAAACACGGCGGCAAAACCATCATCATCGCCCGCTTCGTCCCGATTGTGCGGACATTCGCCCCGTTTGTCGCGGGCATGGGCAGTATGCACTACGGCACTTTCATCCGCTACAACATCATCGGCGCGGTATTGTGGGTCTTGTCGTTTTCCTATGCCGGCTATTTCTTCGCCAATATTCCGGTTGTCAAAAACAATCTGGCTTTAGTGATGGTCGCGATTATCGTGATTTCCATCCTGCCAGGCGTGGTCGAAGTCATCCGCGCGAGAAGGGCGGCGAAGAAGTAAGAGATAATTTGAACCATACAAAAAGGTCGTCTGAAAACGTTTTTCAGACGACCTTTTTGTATTTTTCCTACTGCTTATTTGGTGAAGTTTTTCAATATCGCCGAAGCAATATCGTCCAAACCGAATCCGTCCGCATCCTGCGCTGAACCGTTCGGCGTGGCTTTGTCCACCAGATTGGGCAGAATCTGAGCCAGCATATCGCCGGCTTGCTGGCTGTCGAGACCGAATTTTTGCGCCACTTGACTGATGGCATCTCTGCCCAAAGCATTTTGCAAATCGCTGCCGGATACGGGCAGGTTGCTTTGTTGGTTGGAAACCCAGCTGTTCAATACGTCGCCCAGCCCGCCTTGTTGCAATTGATTAATCAGATTGCCCACGCCGCCTTGTTGTTGTACCAAATTCATCGCCATTTCGGTCAGCGAGTTTTGTCCGTTTTCGTCTTTACCGCCCAAGGCTTGCGCCGCCGCGTTCAACAAACTGTCCATTAATGCCATAAAGCCTCCTTGTGTGATGTGTGAGTGTGAAGTGTAAAGAACCCAGAGTGTAACAAAATTCCGACGCTTGTTTGCCAATTTAACCCAATTCAACAGCGAATTGACGAGCTGGTACAAAAGTAAAGGTCGTCTGAAATTTACAACTCATCATTTCCGTGTAGGTGGGGATCCGAAGGACCCTTTGGGCTGCAGTAATTTTCCAGAGATTCCAGAAATCCAAAGTGTTGGATTCTCGTCTCAGCCTGCCTTCGCGTAGACTGGGGTGGGAATGACGGTATTCAATATCCCCTTTCCAAACTTTTACAAACCCTCTGTCATTTCTTTTTCCTATCCCTGTTCACCGCATCATAGCGTCCTGCCCGTTTTGCATTTTTCTACCCCGTCTTCCGAATAAAACAAAATGAAACAAAATTACCAGTTTTTATACAAAAATTATTATCAATCCTATCAATCTATTGTTTGAACTTGAAAAGGAGAATTTGTAGCAATGAAGTTTTACCGTTTGAGCGCGCCGCTGTTACTTATCCTGCCTGTCTGCACGCAGGCGGCGGACGCATACGTTCCCGCCGATGCCGAACCGGCAGCAGTCCCCCTTTCCACCGTTACCGTGCGCGGTAAGCGGCAGAAGTCGTTGAACAAGGGCTATACCACTTCGGGCACTTACGCCGCGACGGGGATGCCGCTGACGCTGCGCGAGGTGCCGCAGAGCGTGAGCGTGGTAACCGACAAACAGATGAAGGACCAAGGCAAGCGCAGCGTTTACGACGCGCTCTCATGGGTCAACGGTATCAGCGGCAATCCGGCAAGTTCGCGCTATGCGGTAACCAACATGTATGCGCGCGGCGAGAAGGTCAACGATTACCAGATAGACGGCATGACCACCGAAATCGACGGCAACCAACTGCTGAACTCGGGCGCGTACGAGCGGGTGGAAGTCGTGCGCGGCACTTCCGCCTTGCAGGGCAGCGTGGGCGACCCGAGCGCGACAGTGAACCTGGTACGCAAGCGTCCGACCAAAGAGCAGCAGGCTGAAATTTCCGTCGGCATCGGCAGATGGCGGCGTTGGAATGCCGAGGCCGATGTGTCCGGGCCGCTCAACCCAAGCGGCAGCCTGCGCGGTCGCGCCGTGGTCAACGCCGAGGGCGGGCGGCATTGGACCGAGGGTTCACGCGACCGCTCCGACATGGTTTACGGCATTGCCGAATACGATTTCTCGCCGCAAACCACCGCCTACGCCGGCATCAACCACCAGCGCGCGCGCGAAAAAGAATTTTACGGCGGGGACCTGCCCGTTTACGACAGCGCAGGCTACCCCACCCGCTTCGGCATCCGTGACAACAACAAAATCAAAGGCAGCAGCTATAGGGAACGCGCGACGGAACTCTTTACCGGACTGGAACACCGCTTTGAAAACAACTGGAAAGCCAAGCTGGAATACCGCTACAACCGTGAGAAAACCTTCAATCCCGGCATGGGTGACGCCCCATACAGCTATCTCAGGCACGACGACAGCTCAGCCGGAGCCAATTTTTATAAAATGGCCGACAATATCGTCAGCCATGCCTTCAGCTTCAAGCTCAACGGGCAATACGATTTATGGGGGCGCAAACACGAAGCCGTATTCGGCATCGGCGGCTATCGCACGCGGAACAAACGTGCCTGGGCAAACCCTGAAGGCAACTATTCCATAGACGACATCTACGATTTCATACGCCGCCGCGATTATCCCTCCATCGCTTCCGTCAACGACTGGAAATGGGAGGGAGACACCATCGCGACACGCCAAATCAGCGGCTATGCCGCAACCCGCCTGCACGCCACCGACAAACTCTCGCTGCTTTTGGGTGCCAACTATGCCCGCTACCATTACCAAGCCATACCGGTTGGCGGCAGCCCGAATACGGAAGCCAAAGAAGGCCGCTTCGCCCCCTACGCCGGCATCACCTACGACCTCACCGGCAACCTCTCCGCCTACGCCTCCTATAGCCGCCTGTTTATGCCGCACGAAAACGGCGAAACAGACATCAACCGCCGCCCCATCGATCCGATTACCGGCCGCACCGTCGAGGCTGGACTGAAAGGCGAATGGCTCGAAGGCCGTCTGAACGCCTCGTTGTCGGTGTTCCAATCCAAACGGCGCAACGTCGCCGTCGAAGCGGGCAAACTTGACAACGACGACACCTACTACCGCGCAGCGAATACCAAAGCCCACGGCTGGGAAGCCGAAATCAGCGGCTCGCCCGCCGAAGGCTGGGACATCAGCGCGGGCGTGCAGTCGCACCTGACCCGCGAAGAAAACGGCAACCGGCCCGACAGCCAATACGACCCGCGCCACAGCTTCAAACTCTTCACCACCTACCGCCTGCCCAAAACCCGCTGGACCCTCGGCGGCGGCGTGCGCTGGCAAAGCAAGACCTTTGTGGACAAATACAGTGACCTCAGCAATATCGAGTTTGACGACGATGAAGCCAAAGAACGCGCCCGCGTCCTCTCCCGCCAAAAATCCTTCGCCGTGGTCGACCTGAACGCGCAGTACCAAGTTTCGAAAAACGCCGAACTGACGCTGAATTTCGACAACGTATTCGACAAACGCTACCGCATGGATACGGCGTACCACGACTACGGCCAGCCGAGGAGTTTGTCGGGGACGCTTAGGTATAAGTTTTGACGGGGTTTGGGGTTGCTGTAATTCTTGAAGGTCGTCTGAAACCTATAATCCGTCATTCCCGCGCAGGCGGAAATTTAGGAATCTTTGGGATTCGGCGATTTTTAGAGATTCCTGAAACTCCAAAGGTCTGGATTCTCGTTTTCACGGGAATGACGGTCGTGAGGTTGCCGTACTCTGCAAAGGCTGTCTGAAACCTGTCATTTCTAAAGGTCGTCTGAAAAACACCCAATCGAATAAAAGTAACAAATATCCCAAGGAAAACCATATGAGTCCCATCCTGCCACGTCCGCTGCACATCGCGGCGCGGATTGTGCTGGCTTCGGTCGGAAGCTACTGGGTATCCGCGCTGGCGGCGGGTACGGTTCCGCTTTATGCGGGCGGGTCAACCAATGCCGTTTACGGCGGCACCCTCCTAGGCATCACGCTGCTGCCGCTGGTATTTCTGTGGGCGTTGGCGGCACGGCGGCTGCGGACGGTGTTTTGCGTGCTGTCGCTGTCGGTGTTGCTGCTTTCGGCGGCAGGGGGGCTGCCGCATGGCTAAGGAGGCGGGGCTGCGCAAGGTAATGGCGGAAATCCACACATGGACGGGGCTGATCTGTTCGTGGGTTTTGTTCGTAATATTCCTTGCGGGAAGCATTGCGTTTTTCCGTGCCGAACTGGATGTATGGATGCAGCCGGAGCTGCCGTTTTCAGACGGCCTGCCGGACGAACGGGTTTCGCTGGCGACCGCCCTGGACTATCTGCGCCGCCATGCGCCGAATGCGGCAGAATGGTCGGTTTCTCTGCCGACCGAACGTTCGCCGTACTTGGATTTGGGCTGGACGGAGCGCGGGGCCGAAGAGGCGTCCTATACCACCATCAGCCCTTATCCTAACGCGCCGCAGCCCAAACCGCGCGAAACCGCGGGGGCGGGTTATCTGGTTGCCATCCACAGCAACCTCGCGGCGGCGGAATACGGCGGTTACTGGCTGACGGCTGCGGCCGCGGTGGTCGCGCTGGCGGCGGTAATCAGCGGTGTTATTGTGCATAAAAAGATTCTGGCGGAGTTTTTCACTTTCCGAGCGGGCAAAAAGCTCAGAAGCTGGCTGGACGCACACAACCTGCTGGGCGTGCTGCCGCTGCCGTTTCATGTGATGATTGTTTACAGCGGCCTCTTGCTGACTTCGCATACGGTGATGACCTACAGTCAAACGGCGGCGGAGTTGTCGGGTGAAGAATTCGAGGCGAGCACCGCCTATATGCCGAGGTCGTCTGAAAACGCGGGGAAGCGGTGGGAGATGGCGGATTGGTATCCGACGGTGCAAAAGTTGCGCCCAAATGGGACGGACAAGGAAATCAACTTGACCATCACCGACCCCGACCGCGAAGAAGCGGTGTTGTCGGCGGATTATTTCGACAAAAGAAGCGTCGGCTCGAACCCTGATTTGTCGGTGGCGGTACGTTTGCGCGACGGGGCGCAGGTGTCCCGCAAAGATGCCTACGGCGGCTTCGAACAGGTCTACTCTTCGCTCTACAGCCTGCATACGGCGGGCTTTGCCGACTATCCGACGCTCTGGCTTTATTTCTTCAGCGGTATGGCGGGTTGCGGTATGATTGCGACGGGTGCGGTAATGTGGCCGATGAAACGGCGCAATCGCAAACAGCCGCCCCTGTGCGGGATTGCGTGGGCGGAGCGCATCAACATCGCCGTGTTCGCCGGCTTCCCACTCGCCTGCGCCGCCTTTTTCTGCACCAACCGCCTGCTGCCCGCAGACTGGGACGGGCGCGAAATTTGGGAAGCGCAAAGTCTCTTTGCCGTTTGGGCCGCCGCTGCGGTTGCCGCCTTCTTCCCCTGCCCCGCGCATATCAAATGGCGCGGCCTGTTTTACGCCGCCGCCGCACTGTGCACCCTGATCCCGCTCTTGGATATTTATGTCGGACGGCCTCTCTGGCTGTCAATTCGGTCGGGGGACACGCTCTATTGGACGGTGGAACTGTGTTTCCTGACATTTGCGGCAATATTCTTCCTCATCGCCCGCCGCATCGCAAAGGCGCAATGACCATGCTGTATTTCCTGATGTTTTCCCTCTGCTTCGGCGGCTTTTTCTGCCTCATGCTCTCGCAAACACCACATGCCAAAACTATGCTCGGACAACCCGTCCAACACCCCGCCCGCCTGCGCCTCGCCGGCGTAACACTCCTCGCCGCCGCCCTTGCCGCCGCACTCGCTTCGCCCCATCCCGCCGCCGCCAGCACAAGCTGGTTCGGCTGCCTGAGCGCAGGCGCAGCCTTGTGCGCGGTTGCGGTTTATTTTCGGGGAAAGGAAGCCCGCAGGAAGTAAAATTTATCGGATTAAAATCAAAAGTCGTCTGAAACAAAACAACGTTTTCAGACGACCTTATTTTATATAGTGGATTAAATTTAAATCAGGACAAGGCGACGAAGCCACAGACAGTACAG
>JVVZ01000174.1:0-2225 GCA_001062585.1 Neisseria meningitidis | reverse complement strand
ACATAAGGGCGTTGGCAACGCCGTATCATTGCAATTTTAATCCACTATATTTTCATTATAATCAGCCCTTTGTTTACCTTCGCCCGCCTGTGGAAAATTAGCGTAAACAAATGTTGCTTTTGTTCGGTACGGTTACTCGACTGATAGACGGAAAGCTTGGTCTGTCTTGGATTTGGCGGCAATAAAACGCCCCGAAGCCGCAATGCGGTTTCGGGGTGTTTGGGTTTCAGACGACCTGTGCGGTGTCTGCAACACTTGTTGGAAAAAAGCCTATTCTTCAGGCAGCCGCCATACGGACAGAATGAATCCGCCCCAGATGACGACGAGTGCGATAATCATCATGACGATGGCTGAGGTACTCATTCTTTGTCTCCTTGTTCATGTTCGTGTTCGTCTTTGACGTTGAAGTTTTGACCATGCTTCCAAGGCAGAAGTGACAGCACCACGGAGATGACAATCAGACCGATCGACATGCCCCAGCCGAAGATATTGAGGAAATCGCTGGGATATTTCGAGTAGTTTTCTTTAAGCAGGCCGATTGTGTCTTGGTACAACATATAGCCGAGCATGGCAACGGTAAAGATGACGCTGGCAGTCCAAATCGCACCGACGCGGACGGAGGAGAGCGCGTTCAGGTGGTCGCGCAGTTCGGGCAGTTTGCGCAGGGCGATGATGGCCAAAACATAGACGAAGCCGGCGGCGACGATGCCGTAGGTGTTGACGAATTTGTCCAATACGTCCAAAACGGGCAGGCCGGTGGTCGTGCCGAAGAGCAGAGTGGAGATAATGCCCATCGGAATGCAGACGAGCAGGGTGGCGTTGACGCGGCCGATGTTCAATTTGTCCTGAATGGCGGCAACGATGACTTCGACGATGGAAATCATCGAGGTAATGCCTGCGAATACCAGCGAACCGAAGAACAATACGCCGATCAGTGCACCCATCGGAGCTTGGTTGATGATGGTCGGGAAGGCGATGAATGCCAAGCCGATGCCGCTGGAAGCAACTTGACTGACGGCTTGTCCATTGGCTTGTGCCATAAAGCCCAGCGCGGCGAATACGCCGATGCCGGCGAGCAATTCAAAGCTGCTGTTGGCAAAGCCGACAACCAAGCCGGTACCACCCAAGTCGGTTTTTTTCTTCAGGTAGGAAGAGTAAGTCACCATGATGCCGAAGCAGATGGAGAGCGAGAAGAAAATCTGACCGTATGCGGCGACCCAGACTTTGGGATCGGAAAGTTTCGACCAGTTGGGCGTAAACAGCGCGTCCAAGCCCTTGGCCGCGCCCGGCAGCGTCAGCGAGATGCCGACCATGATGATGAACATAATCAAAAGCAGCGGCATGAAAAACGACGATGCGCCTGCCACGCCTTTTTGTACGCCCAAAGCCATGATGATGCAGGTAAACAGCCATACGCCGATCAGCGGACCGACGACTTTGCCGACAAAATCCAAGCCTAAGGCTTCAGGACCTGCCATGTTCAAAAAGTCTTTAAAGAAAAATGCCTGCGGATCTGCACCCCATGCGGCGTTCAGCGAGTAATACGCATAGCTTGCCGACCAGCCGATGATGACTGCGTAGTAGATACAGATGATGATATTGGCCATGACGTTCCACCAGCCCACAGGCTCGAACCAGCGGCCGAGGCGGCGGAAAGCCAGCGGTGGCGAGCCGCGGTAGCGGTGGCCGATGGCGTAGTCGATCAGCAGCAGCGGGATGCCCGCAGTCAAGAGCGCGACCAGATAGGGTAGGAGGAACGCACCGCCTCCGTTTTCGAAGGCGATGTAGGGGAAGCGCCAAATGTTGCCCAGGCCGACGGCAGAGCCGATGGCGGCAACCATAAACGCGCGGCGGTTGCTAAACGTCGCGCGTTCGTTTGTTTTGGAATCAGACACGTTGATACCTCTTGCTTTGATGTGGTATGAAAACAGCCGCTTGGCGGCTTACGGTTATAGAAATGAGGTCTGACAGGGGTAATGTCGTCTGAAAAAACAGTCGGCTTGTGGCCTTTGTTTACAATCTATGGCTGTATCGTAAAAAAATTTAACAGGCTTGGCAAGTGGGGAAAACGGATTTTTTAGCTGTATTTCAGGCAGTTTGGGGAAGATGAGGGAAGATGGGATTCAGGATGGGGGACGTTTTTTCAGACGACCTGTTTTTTCAAAGGTGGTATTTATAGTGGATTAACTTTAAATCAGGACAAGGCGACGAAGCCGCAGACAGTA
>JVVZ01000173.1:0-4687 GCA_001062585.1 Neisseria meningitidis | reverse complement strand
TGCTATGATACGGGTGTTTCGATATACAAGGTCGGATACTTGTATCCGACAAAAACATTTGATGCGTCTATCGTTTCCGAAATACCGCTGTAGGAAATGTCGGATTCGGGAATCCGACCTACGGGCTGAAATCAATAAGGAAGAACATTATGTCCCAAGTTTTTAAAGATTTTGATTTGTCCTCCGTATGGGAAGCTAATAGTTGGGCAGATGAAAACTACAAAGAAGCTCCGTTTACCCCTGAAATTTTGGCTGCCGTAGAAAGTGAGCTAGGCTATAAATTGCCGCAAAGTTTTATTGAATTGATGGCAGTACAAAACGGCGGGATATTTGTCAAAAACTGCTTTCCAACCACGCAGAGAAATTCGTGGGCAAAAGATCATGTGCAAATTTGCGAGGTATCGGGAATCGGTTTTGAAAAAGAAGGGAGTCTGTGCGGCGCAATGGGGCAAAAACTTTGGCTGGAAGAATGGGAATATCCGCCTATCGGCGTGTATTTTGCCAACGACCCGTCAGCAGGGCATGCCCTGTTTGCCTTGGACTATCGAGAGTGTGGAAAAGACGGAGAGCCGAAAGTGGTGCTTGTCGAACAAGAATGGGATTTTGAAATAGTCGAACTTGCCCCCGATTTCGAAACCTTTATCCGCAGCTTGCGACATGAAGATGAGTTTTCAGATAAGTAAATACAAAATTGAAAAGGGTAAGTCGTCTGAAATCCGTAGCGTGAGCTTTGCTCACGGGAGGACGGTGATGATGTAAATGGCAGTATAAATAAGCAGTTCTGTCACAAATTTTGCTTGTTAGTTAAATAAAACGAATCAATATTTCCATTAAAGGAATAGAGAATATGAGTAATCCAGATTTTGATAATATCAAAAAACGTATGGAAAAATACAGTGCACGAGCTAAAGAGGCTTGTGATAAAACAGATATTTATTTAGTTGTAAAGGATTTGAATAATGCGGAAAAATGTGCGGAAATATCAACAAATTTTGCATATCGAGCACTACTATTATATCAAAAATATATATCCCAATATCCTAATAATAAAAAAGAAGATATGAAAAAGATTGCGGATGATGCAAAAAAATGGTCACTTCGTGCTCGCCATATGATTGTGCTCAGTAAGCTTTCTCCTTCGGTTCTAATGGAAAAGCTAAATACTATTTTTAGATTTGGATTTGGTTTTAGTGTAATTTTGATTTTTTATTATTGTTTTTTAGTCATAAATTATTATCCAACTGGTCTTTCTTTAACTGATAGTGTGGGTATTATCTTTATTATTCTGGGTTATACTTCTATTTTGGGAGTTATCTTTTTATTTGGATATTTTATATATTTATTTTGGTTTATCCTTATGGGAAAATTTAAAAAACTATTTATTTCAATAACAATAATAATAATTTTTGCAATCTTAGCTTTTAATTTTGAGGAAAAAGATTTATTTTTTCTTACAGGATTGGCAGCAATACCATTTTTTCTTTTGAATATAAGAAAAGAGGTTGATAGCGATTTTTATATAAGTTCATACGATAGTATATTTATTCGTTTTATGTATTTCATGGTTATATTATTTTTTGTAGCGGTTATAGAATCAAAATCATCAATTACTCCATTTTCTACTACATTGAGAATTTTTGGAATAAGGCAAGAAAAAGCAATTATTCGATTGGAAAAAGAAGAAGATTACAAGTTTATCAAAGAAATAGCTTTAGTAACCAACTCCCCCTTAATTACTGGATGCCGAAAAAAAGATGAGAATAGAATCTTATTTAATGTAGATATTCTGTGGAATAAGTTAGGAGAGAATATTTATATTGAGTTGCCCAAAAATAAAAATGCAATAGAAAATCGATTGGAAATTAAGCAAGCTGATGCCAAAATTATTACTGAAAATCAAAATAAAAAATCCATAGTTGAAGGGTGTTTTTCTATTAATTCACCTGAATTATTTGAATCAGGCAGGAACAAAACAAAGAATAAATCTTGGTTAGAGAGTCACTTGGTTTGGTTGGAAAGCTTGCCTGAAGGCTACGAGGTTACTAAGATTTACATTATAGGGTATTCAGACATATCAAAATATAGTAAAGGGAATACTTTGCTGTCAAAAGAAAGAGCTGAGACTATTAAGAAGATATTTGAAGAATACTTAAAATCTAAAAATAAAGAACTGTATGAAAAATATAAAGAAAAAATAGAAATAATTGGAGATGGTAACCGTAATTCTTCTACTGAATGTCAAAATAAATTTTCTTCGAAGGAAGATATTGATAATTGCCAATCGATTGATAGAAAGATTACTATTGAATACAATCTAAAGTACGACCCTAATCATAAATCATATTCTTTTTTAAATGGTATTTTAAAAGGAATTTTTTGATTCGTTCTATAAGAAACCTATGGGAAGTTAGCCAAGAGACAGTTGTTACCCGAAAGGTCGTCTGAAAACGTTTTAGCGAAACTTGCTGTCCGTTTTCAGACGACCTTTCTGACGTTTCGTTATTTTAAAACCGCACAATTGATTGTGCGGTTTGTCATTGCCAGTATTTGAAATCAGTATTTGAAGTTTTCGCCGAGATAGACGGAGCGGACTTGTTCGTTGTTGACCAAGTCGTCCGGCTTGCCGGAGGCGAGGACGGTACCGTCGCTGATGATGTAGGCTCTGTCGCAGATGCTGAGGGTTTCACGTACGTTGTGGTCGGTAATGAGTACGCCGATGCCGCGCGATTTGAGGAAGTCGATGATTTTTTGGATGTCGATGACGGCGATGGGGTCAACGCCGGCGAAGGGTTCGTCCAGGAGGATGAAGCGCGGCTGCATGGCGAGTACGCGGGCGATTTCGACGCGTCGGCGTTCGCCGCCGGACAGGGAGGGGGCGGGGTTGTGGCGCAGGTGGCCGATGTTGAGGTCGGCAAGCAGTTTTTCGACTTCGCCGTCGATGCGGCTTTTGTCTTTGGTGCTGATTTCTAAAATGGCGCGGATGTTTTGTTCGACGGTCATTTTGCGGAAAATCGAGGCTTCTTGGGGCAGGTAGCCGACGCCCAAGCGGGCGCGTTCGTGTATGGGCAGGTGGCGCAGTTCTTGTCCGTCGAGGGTAACGCTGCCTGCGTCGGCGGCGATGAGTCCGACGATCATGTAGAAACTGGTGGTTTTGCCTGCGCCGTTGGGGCCGAGCAGGCCGATGACTTCGCCGCTTTCGATTTCGAGGGAGAAGCTTTTGACGACTTGGCGTTTTTTGAAACTTTTTTGCAGGTTTTGAACGACGAGGCGGCTGGTGTTTTCGCTCATAAATGACTCTTGGTTCGGAGGTCGTCTGAAAATGTTGTTTGGTTTTTTTGCTGCGTTGGTTTTCAGACGACCTTTTGTGTTGTCAGATATTGGTTATTTGGTTTTTTGGGTGCTGGACGGTTGGATGACGACGCTGACCCTGCCGGATTTGGCGGCGGATTTGGCGCCTGATTTCGAGCTGCCGTTGATGGTATAGACTTCGGTTTTGGTGTTGTAGGTGATGACTGCGCCTTCGGCAACGTCGCCGCCGCGTTGGACTTTGGCGTTGCCGGTCAGGGTAACGAGGTTGATGGCGGAGGAGTAGGTTACGTTGTTGGCTTGTCCGTTAACCGTGCCTTTGTTGTCGTCGAGCGTCTGGCTGAAGCGGACGGGCGAGCCGCTGGCTTTCATGAACTGTTCGCCTTTGTCGTTGCGGGAGACGTTGACGCTGCCGGCGCGGATGTTGAGCGTGCCTTGTTTGATGATGACGTTGCCGGTAAAGGTGGTACTTTGGTTGTTTTGGTCGAGCGAGCCTTGGTCGGCTTCAATCTGTATCGGCTGCTTGCTGTCGCTTTGCAGGGCGTAGGCTGGGGCGGTGGCGAAAAATGCGGTTAAAACACATGCCTTACATATTTTTTGTATCATAAATCGTGGCTTTCACTCTGGATGGGAAGTTCAACAAACCTTTTTTGTGGTCATACGTCAGACCTTCGGCGTTGCCGCTCGATTCGCCGTATTGGAAGGTAACGGGCGTGTCGGTTTGGGCGTATTGCGATTCGGTGTCGACGTGTAGGAGATCGGTTTTGACGACGCCTGCCTGCCGCTTGGCATCGGCGGCTTTGGTCAGGACGACGTTGTGTTTGAACAGGAGTTGTTTGGTTTGGGTGTTGTATACGGCTTCGTCGCTGCCGACGTCGTAAAGCCGGCTGCCTTCTTGGAAGAAGACGAGGTGCGGCAGCTCGAAATGGACATCGGTGCTTTCGGGAAACTGTTTCGCCCGTCTTGCGCTCAGATGTTCTTTCAGACGACCTTGTTCGTCAAACCGCCGCCCGTCTATGCCGTCCATCGTGTATTGCGGCTGGTTGGGGTTGAGTTTGACTTCTTCAATGTCGATTTCGCTGATGCGCCCCAGCCATGCCGACAATCCGCCGAGCGCGACCGCCAGCACCAAAGGGAATGCAATTCCGTACCGCCATCTTACTTTCATTTGATGTACTCGTTCAAAGCCGCGCCCAGCGTACCTTTCGCGCGCATAATCAGGTCGCACACTTCGCGCACCGCGCCTGCGCCGCCCGCATGTTTCGTAATATAGGCGGCGTGTTGCAGCGCAAACCAATGCGCGTCGGGGACGGCAACCGGCAATCCGCAGCGCACCATCACCGGCAAATCGACCACGTCGTCGCCGACAAAGGCGCACTCG
>JVVZ01000172.1:0-1792 GCA_001062585.1 Neisseria meningitidis | reverse complement strand
CTGTCTGCGGCTTCGTCGCCTTGTCCTGATTTAAATTTAATCCACTATATTGAAGCTTGGTCAGATGGGCATTCTGTCTGCCATCATGTGAATAAAGGTCGTCTGAAAAACGGTTTGGCGAAATCCGCTGTTTATGGTAGCGAAACGCTTGCACCCGTTTTCAGACGACCTTGTGGCAAAACGTAAGGTTTATTTTGCCGCTTTGTTGCCGTCGACAATCTTCAGTCCGGCTGAAACCAGGCTGCCGATGTCGGCGACGTTGGCAGGCATAATCAGCGTGTTGCTTTCTTTTGCCAAATTGCTGAAGGCGGCGACATATTGCTCGGCAACTTTCAGGTTGACGGCTTCGGAACCGCCCTCTGAGCGGACTGCCTCGGCGATTTTGCGGATGGCGTCGGCGTTGGCTTCAGCAACCAGACGCAGGGCTTCGGCTTCACCTTGTGCGCGGTTGATGCGGGCGATTTTTTCGCCGTTTGACGCATTGATGGCAGCTTGCGCTTCACCTTCGGACTGTTGGATTTCCGCTTCGCGCTGACCGCTGGCAAGGTTGATTTGCTCGATTTTGCGGCCTTCGGATTCGGCGATGCGGGCGCGTTTTTCACGTTCGGCGGTAATTTGCGCCTGCATAGAACGCAGGATTTCTTGCGGCGGAACCAAGTCTTTGATTTCGTAACGCAATACTTTCACGCCCCATGCGCCTGCCGCTTCATCGAGCGCGGAAACGACGATGCTGTTGATTTCGTCGCGTTCTTCAAACGTTTTGTCCAATTCCATGCGGCCGATAACCGAACGCAGCGTGGTTTGGGCAAGCTGGGTAATCGCCATGATGTAGTTGCTGGAGCCGTAAGAAGCGAGTTTCGGATCGGTTACTTGGAAGTAGATGATGCCGTCAACGGTAAGCTGGGTATTGTCTCGGGTGATACAAACTTGGCTGGGAACGTCCAAGGGTACTTCTTTGAGCGAGTGGCGGTAGGCGACGCGGTCAACGAAAGGAATCAGGATGTTCAGACCGGCGGTCAGCGCGTTGTGAAATCTGCCGAGGCGTTCGACGACGTAAACTTCCTGTTGCGGCACGACGATAAAGGCTTTGAAGCCGAAAATTACGACGACAAGCAACAGGATGACGGGAAAGCTGTATAAAAATTCCATTGTTTTTTCCTTATGCGGTGAGAGCAAAGATTAATATTAATAGGTGAATATTTTCAGGAAGGGTAATCAATTCGCCCATGATGCTCCTTTTGATTTTATCAATCAATTGAAACGAATGAGTAAAACATTACCGTTTTTACCGGTAATCACGGCGGTAGAGGTCGTCTGAACGGCATCGGCATTTTCAGCCTGCGCCTGCCAGTACGTTCCCCGATACGAAACTTCATAACAATCGCCGTGAAGGCGGCGGAGGATTTGAACGGTCTGTCCGATGTCCAAATCATCGTTCAATTCTTGGCGGGGCGCAGTTTTTTTGAATTTACTGTGTACCACCCAGATACCGACGGCGGATAAAACGGCTGCCGCAGCGACGGCAATCGAAGTATTACCGGTCAGCCCATACACCAATCCCGCGCCGAACAAAGCCGCGCTGACAACCAAGAGATATACAGTACCGACAAACAGCTCGACAATCAGGACGGCGGCGGCAACGATAAACCAAGTAGTCATATAGATTCCTTAAGATTCGGGTGGGACAGGCTCAATCATAACGGCACAAAGGCTGACTGACAATTCAATCATGACAATATTTTATAGTGGATTAACTTTAAACCAGTACGGCGTTGCCTCGCCTTGTCGTACT
>JVVZ01000171.1:0-7039 GCA_001062585.1 Neisseria meningitidis | reverse complement strand
CTGTACTGTCTGCGGCTTCGTCGCCTTGTCCTGATTTTTGTTAATCCACTATATGTTCATTGTGATGACAATAGCCAAACGGGGTTTTCAGACGACCTTTGGGGTTTGGAGGTCGTCTGAAAACTTAATCTTTAGACAAAGCATCAATCGGATTGAGCTTGGAGGCTTTGTTGGCGGGCATAAAACCGAACGCTACGCCGATGGCGGTGGAACAGACAACCGCGCCGATGACGGAGCCGATGGAAATTTCCATCGGAAATTCGGTGACGAAATGATTGAACACAAGGCTGATGGCAGTGGACAGCCCTACTCCGACCAAACCGCCGATGATACAGATTAAGACCGCTTCAATCAGGAATTGTTGCAGGATGTTGTTGCGCCGCGCGCCGATCGCCATGCGCACGCCGATTTCTTTGGTGCGCTCGGTTACGGACACCAGCATGATGTTCATCACACCGATACCACCGACCACTAATGAAATCAAGGCGATGGAGGAAATCAGCAGCTTCATCGTGCCGGTGGTGCTTTCAACCATCTGCTTGATGCTGTCGCTGTTGTTCATGAAAAAGTCTTCCGTACCATGCCGCGTTTTGAGCAGCTCGGTCAGCCCTTTTTCGGCGACTTGGGTGTTGGCATCGTCTTTGATTTTGACGGTAATCGAGTTGGTGTGGCTCTCGCCGGTAATTTGGTGCATCACGGTCGTATAGGGCGACCAGAGCATCAATACGTCGGCGTTGCCGAAGGAGTTTTCCTCTTTTTGCATCACGCCGATGACGGTTAGCGGGCGTTTGTTGAAGAGGACGGTTTTGCCCAAGGGATTGACGTCTGTGCCAAAGAGTTTTTCTTTGGTGTTTTGGTCGATCACGACGACTTGCGCGTCTTCTTTTACATCGCCCTCGTCAAACAGGCGGCCTGATTCCAGCTTCAGCCCTCGCACGTCGAAATATTGTTCGCCCACGCCGTAAAGCGAGGCGGACAAATCGGTGTTGCGGTAAGTCAGCGTGCCGCCGGAGGTGGTTTGCGGCGTGGCGGAAGCGACGTAGCTTTGCTTGGCGATGACTTTGGCGTCGTCAATGGTCAGGGTTTTAATCCTGCCGCTGCGCCTGTCGCCGAAACCGCGCCCGGGGAAGATGCTGATGGTGTTCGTCCCCATCGCGCTGATGTCTGCGAGGATTTTTTTCTCGGAACCGTTGCCCAAAGCGACAACGGACACGACCGAGGCGATGCCGATGATGATGCCGAGCATGGTCAGGAGCGAGCGCATTTTGTGCGCCATAATCGCCTGCACCGACATTTTGAAGGCCTCGACGAATTGGTCGTAATAAAACAGCCACGAAGATTTTTCTTTGATGCGTTCTATTTTGCTTTCGGGTATTTCGGGATTTTTTGAACTGTCGGAGATGATTTCGCCGTCGCGGATTTCGATGATGCGGTTGGCGATGGCGGCGATACCGGGATCGTGTGTAACCATAATCACGGTATGCCCTTCTTTATGCAGCTTTTGGATGATTTCGATTACGTTTTTGCCGCTGGCGGTATCGAGCGCGCCGGTCGGTTCGTCGGCGAAGATGATTTCGCCGCCGTTCATCAGGGCGCGGGCGATGGAGACGCGTTGCTGCTGACCGCCGGAAAGTTCGCTGGGCTTGTTGCCTTCTTTGCCTTCCAAACCCAAATCCTGCAACAGCTTCTCCGCACGATTAGAACGCTCTTTGCCGCCCATGCCCATATACACGGCAGGCAGGGCGACGTTGTCCCGCGCCGTCAGCGAACCCAAAAGGTTGTAGCGTTGGAAAATAAAGCCGAAACGTTCGCGCCGCAATGCCGCCAATTCGTCCGGCTCCATTTTGGCGGTTTCGATGCCGTCGATTTGATACGAACCCGAAGTCGCGCTATCCAAGCAGCCGAGGATGTTCATCAGCGTGGATTTGCCCGAACCGGACTGCCCGATGATGGCGACGAAATCGCCCTTCTCTATCGACAGGCTGACATCTTTCAACACATGAACGCGGTTCGCGCCGCTGCCGAAGTAGCGGTTGATGTTTTTACATTCGATTAAGCTCATAAGTGTTTCCGACCGATAATGATGTATGGAGTGAAAAGGTCGTCTGAAAGGGGGATTTTGCTCAGAAACAAAACTTTCAGACGACCTATTGCCTATTTATCTCGGCGGACCGCCCTGCATGGCGCGTTGTGCCGCTTCAGCCTGCTCCGCCGCGCTCATTTCCGACATCACTACCTTGTCGCCTTCTTTCAAACCGCTTTTCACTTCGGTATTCATGCTGTCTTTCAGACCGACCGTAATCTCGCGTTCCGAAGCTTTACCATCCGCGCCCAAAACACTGACAAACGATTTGCCGTCGTGTTTTTTAATCGTCAGCGTCGGCACGAGCAAAACGTTTTTCACGCCGTTGATTTCAATCGTGTTCTGCGTTGTCATACCGATAGAAAGTTTGCCGTCGGGATTAGGCACCAAAGCGCGGGCGTAGTAGTAAATCGCATTGGAAGTCGTGTCCGTGCTGGTGGTATAGCTGCCCAACGACATCGTGGTCAAGCCCGGGTCGACGCTGTCGAGCTTCGCCTTAATCGGCGTATCCGGTTCGGACAAAATCGTAAACGAAATGTCCTGCCCCGCTTTGACCTTGGTAATATCGCCTTCGGCAATCTGCATTTTGTTCAACATCGTATCCAGATTCGCCAATTGGATAATCGTCGGCGTGGACTGCACCGCGTTCACCGTCTGCCCTTCTTCCACCGGAATCGCCACCACCGTACCGTCCATCGTCGCGGTAATGCGGGTATAGCCCAATTCCGATTCGGCGGTATTGATGGAAATTTTGGTTTGCTTGATGGAAGCCTTCAGCTCGGCAACGTTTGCCTTAGCCGCAGCCAACGCATCCTTCGCGCTTTCCAAATCCTCTTTGGACGTCGCGTTTTCCTTCCACAAAGCCGCCTCGCGCTTGTATTTCTTCTCCGCGCTGTTCAGCGCGATTTCGGCGGAAACCAACTTCGCCTGATACGTTTCCAGCTTGGATTTTTCCGTATTCAGCGTATTCACCTGAGTGGTCGAATTGATTTCCGCAATCAAATCGCCCTTTTTAACCTGCTGTCCGAGCTTGACGTACAGCTTCTTAATCTGCCCCGAAGCCTGCGCGCCCACCGACACCAGATTCGACGGCGAAATCTCACCCGTAGCGGATACCGTCTGACTAATGTCGCCGCGTTTGACCGTTTCCGTGATGTAAGAAGTTTGAGGTTCGGGCTGGAAATAAGACCAAGCAGCAAATCCAAGCATCGCAGCAACCGTTATTCCAACCGTCCATTTATTAATAATTTTTGCCATAACTGACTTTCTGATTCATCCATTTCATCTGTTCAATCCGGCACCCGACTCATGTCGCATAATCCCAACACTTATCCGCCGAAAACGCTGAAAACGGGCAGATTTTACTGTAAACATCCACCCCAGCCAAGACAATAACCGACCAAACTAAAATTTAACTTATTGTTTTACATAGAAATAATCAAAACCCTTTTCCAGAATATTTCAACGTATTTACATATTTTCCCAATCTCAATATTTATCCAAACATTCAAAACAAGAGAAAAGAACTATAATTCAACATCTATCAAACCCAACAACAGCCGCCTCCCCGAACCTTTCAGACGACCCGGCTGGATAAATATAACAACACAATGACACTTACTATGAAAAACAAATCACAAGGTTTTACTCTCCCCGAGCTACTCGTTGTCGTTCTGATCATCGCGATTTTAGCGACGATCGGCTATCCCTCTTACCAACGCTACGTCCGCAAAACACGCTTGGAAAGCGTCCGCTCCGAGCTGCTGATCAACGCCCAAAACCTCGAGCGTTACTACGCCCAGCATGCGACCGTAAAAGCCGAAGCAGGCAATCCCGCGTTGCCCCCCTTGGTTCAAAACCAATATTTCAATATCTCCATCTTCAACTTCGAAGGCCCGGACGACAACGATAAAAAAATCGTAAACTCCGCCTCCTCAAGATACATCCTCGAAGCCAAACCCACAGACGAATACAAGTCCACCGAGACCTGCTCCGTTTACCTCAACAGCGACGGCATCTTCTGGGCAAGCAATTCCAAAAACAATGAGGAATGCCCGGGCTTCGAACCCATCAGCCAAGAATAATTTGAACCTACCGCCGCGATTTATCATAAAGGTCGTCTGAAAATTTTCAGACGACCTTTATTCCATTATCCATACCAAACCAACCTACGCTGTTCAATATAGTGGATTAACTTTAAATCAGGACAAGGCAACGCCGTACTGGTTTAAAGTTAATCCACTATACCATTATGAACTGATACCGACCGCACCACTCTTATCAACATCCCCATCTTTACCCACAACGGTCAATATCATGCTGACTTACACCCGCAGCGTCCGGCTGGATGCGCCGCTCGAACCGATATTCCGCTACTGCACTTCCCGACACGGATTTGCCTGTCAGTTTCCGTTTGACGTGCAATGGCTGTCGGAAAAGGAATACTGGGCGCGTGGAGATATTTTGGATTTCAGATACAGAGTTTGCGGGATTTGGTTGCGGCATCGCGCCGAAATCATTTCGCTTGAGCCGAACCAATCGTTTACCGACCTGATGCTGAAAGGGATTTACCGCTCCTTCCGCCATACGCATGAATTCAAGTTTTTCGATGGGCGTACTTGTGTAACAGATACGGTGGAATTTACTTTCGGGCTGGGAAAAACGGTTGACCGGCTAATCGGATTACCGACTTTGCGTCGGACATTTGAAAAACGCCACTGTTTATTGAAAGATTGGGCTGCCCGATGGAATGGTCATGTTGAAAAAACGCAGCAAATTGAATAAGTAATATAATACTTCATAGACAACAGGTAGCAGTCAGATAGTGATCACAGACACCATGAAACAACCCCGCAAAGGAAGTAAGCCATCCTAGTATTTCTATATTTAAATATTAAAATTTTTAAAAAACAAAAGATTGGACTTGTAATGAAAAAATTGTTTTTTGTATTGTTAGGACTGACTAGCCTTAATGTTTATGCTGCTGACCCAACCTATGATGCAACCAGGGGCGCATTGCAAAATAATTCGGCATTATGTCAGTATGGCTACAATCCCAACTGTGCGTCGTCTCGTCAGCACCAACGAAAACAGCCTATGGAAATTGTTAACATCAATGTCCCTTCAAAATATTTAGCATGGGCAATCAATCCTAAAACAGGTATTTCAGGTGGTGCAATGGATATGGATTCACTTGAGGCAGCCAAAAGACAAGCCATCAAGACCTGTGAACAAGGAGGGAGCAATGCTCCATGTGTAGTTGCAAAATGGGTTAGAAACGGCTGTCTTGCAGTTGCACAAGGTAGATATAAAGGCAAATGGAAAACTTTCTATGGAGTAGATGATCTTGGTCGTGCCGAAGCTAATGCATTAAATCAATGCCATACAACCGCAGGTGTAACACAGTGCAGAATTACCACTCCGGAAGGTTGCGCTCTGCCTAAATATTAATAGACCAAATGCCGTCTGAAATTTCAGACGGCATTTTATAAAAAATCGGCTTTATACCCGTCTTTATCTTATGCCTGCTGTTCAAAAGAACTGTGCCGCTGTTTATCAAAGACTGGCATGAGCGTGTAAAAACATCCTTTAAAAAGCGCGGCATCCATACCGAAGTCTGATTGATTTTGAAAAAACGTGTTCAATATTTCAGACGACCCTTGTTTAGCAAAAAAGGTCGCCTGAATGTTCAGACGACCTTCTTTATTTCCGTTACATCACAAAACGGCTGCCGGATAGGACCCGATGACTTTGACAAACGATGCGCGTTCGCTCAAGAGCCGCAGTGCGTTTTGGACTTTTTCGTCGTTTTGATGCCCTTCGATGTCGATGAAGAACAGGTATTCCCACAGCGCGGATTTGCTCGGGCGGCTTTCGAACTTGGTCATTGAAATGCCCGATTCGGTAAACGGCTGCAACAGCGCGGCGACGGCGCCGGCGCGGTTGGGCGCGGAGACTGCCAGTGAGGTTTTGTCTTTGTCGCTGCTGCCTGTATCTTGATGCCCCATGACCAAGAAGCGCGTGGTGTTGTTCGGCTCGTCTTCGATACACTCGGCGACATAGTTCAAATGATAAATATCGGCTGCGGTACGCCCTGCGATGGCGGCGATACTGGGGTCGTCTGATTCTGCCACCAGCCTTGCCGCCTCTCCGTTGCTGGAAACGGCGATGCGTTCGGCGTTGGGCAGGTTGCGTCCGAGCCAGTCGTTGCATTGCGCCAGCGCTTGGGCGTGTGCGATGACTTTTGTGATGCCGCCCAATTCGTGCGTGCCTTTGCGCAAAAGGTTGTGATGGATGCGGACAATGACTTCGCCGCAGGCTTTCAATGCGGTTACTGCCAATAAGTCTAAGGTGCGTCCGACCGAGCCTTCGGTCGAGTTTTCAACCGGCGCGACCAAATAATCCGCCTGCCGCGTTTCAACTTGTCGGAAACACTGGTCTATGGTTTGAAATGCGGCGGTATGGGCGGCATGGCCGAAATGTTTGATGGCTGCCTGCTGGGTAAACGTTCCCTGCGGACCGAGGTAGGCAATCGTCAGCGGACGCTCCAACGCCAAGCATTCGCTCATCACTTCGCGAAACAGCCTTGCGATGGACTCGTCAGGCAGCGGGCCTTGGTTCAAACTCTGAATCCGCCTCAATACCGCGACTTCGCGCTCGGGACGGTACACCGCGCCCGTTCCTTTCAATTCGCCGATGGCGTGTGCATGGCCTGCGCGCTCGTTCAACAGGCGCAAAATCTCGGCATCGATTTCATCGATGGCATTGCGGTGCGGCAAAAGCTGTTCGTCAATGGATAAGGACATATCGACAAGCCCCTTTGTGATTCATTCATCAATATAAACAATCATTTTAACATCAAACAGGTCGTCTGAAAGCCTGAATACGTTTTCAGACGACCTGTTTTATAGTGGATTAACTTTAAACCAGTACGGCGTTGCCTCGCCTTGTCGTACT
>JVVZ01000170.1:0-15796 GCA_001062585.1 Neisseria meningitidis | reverse complement strand
CCGTACACGGCGGGCGTTGCCGCCTTGTCTCATTTTTATTTTAATCCACTATATTTCGCCATTTCCGCGAACACTTGATGCGCGGTGGCGATGGTTTCGTCAATCAGCTCGGGCGTGTGCGCGGCGGAGACAAAGCCCGCTTCATAGGCGGACGGGCCGAAGGCGGTGTTGCGGTCGAGCATGCCGTGGAAGAAGCGTTTGAAGGCGTCGATATTGGAACGCGCCATGTCGCCGTAATTTTGCGGGGTGTGTGCGGCGAAATACAGGCCGAACATACCGCCCACGCTGTCGGCGGTGAACTCGATGCCGTGTGCTTTGGCGGCGGCGGCAAGCCCGTCGGCGAGGCGGCGGGTCAAGGTGGTCAGGTTTTCGTAGAAGCCTTCGCGCTGGATGATTTCAAGCGTTTTCAAGCCGGCGACGACGGCAATCGGGTTGCCTGATAATGTGCCTGCCTGATACACGCCGCCCAGCGGGGAAATGCATTCCATGATGTCTTTGCGTCCGCCGAACGCGGCAAGCGGCATACCGCCGCCAATGACTTTGCCCATCGTGGTCAGGTCGGGCGTGATGCCGTGCAGCGATTGCGCGCCGCCGAGCGCGACGCGGAAGCCGGTCATCACTTCGTCGTAAATCAACACGGCGCCGTGTTTTTCGGTCAATTCGCGCAGGGCTTTGACGAAGGCTTCGGTCGGGCGGACCAGGTTCATATTGCCGACGAAGGGTTCGAGGATGACGCAGGCGATTTCGTCGCCGTTGCGGGCGAACGCTTCTTCGAGCTGGGCGGTGTTGTTGTATTCGAGGACTAAGGTGTGTTTGGTAAAGTCGGCGGGAACGCCTGCGGAAGACGGGTTGCCGAAGGTGAGCAGGCCGCTGCCGGCTTTGACGAGCAGGCTGTCGGAATGGCCGTGGTAGCAGCCTTCGAATTTGATGATTTTGTCGCGTCCGGTAAAGCCGCGTGCGAGGCGGATGGCGGTCATGGTGGCTTCAGTGCCGGAGCTGACGAGGCGCAGCCGTTCGACGGACGGCATGATTTTGGCGATTTCTTCGGCGATGACGATTTCGCCTTCGGTGGGCGCGCCGAACGACAAACCGCCCAACGCGGCTTCGCGCACGGCTTCGATGACTTCGGGGTGCGCGTGTCCGACAATCGCAGGTCCCCACGAACCGACGTAATCGGTGTAGCGCGTGCCGTTTTCGTCCCAAACATACGCGCCTTCGGCTTTTTTGATGAAGCGCGGCACGCCGCCGACGCTGCCGAATGCGCGGACGGGGGAATTCACGCCGCCGGGGATGATGGCTTTGGCGCGGTCAAACAGGATTTCGTTACGGTTCATAGCGGGTTCTTTCTGAGGTCGTCTGAAAAATAAGCGGTATTTTATCATCAGATTGCCCGCGCCAGCCGTTTCAGACGACCCCGAAAGCCCAAACCGCCACGGCGCAACGCCGTATCTGAAAATGAAAATTGTTCTGTAAAAACAATCACTCTGTTCATATTTGAAGCGTTTGTGCTATAATCCGCACCCATTTATACCATAAAGAAAACATCATGTTACGCGGATTCATTTTAATGCTTACCCTTTTGGTTTCCACCGTCTCCTACGCCGCCCAGCGCAAGCTGCCGAGCGATATGGACGCGGCGGTTTTGAAACAGGTCGAACTACCTTATCTGAAAGTGAGCCGTGGCGGCTTCTCATGGACGCGCCTCTTGACGCTGGGCCTTGCCGACGGCAATTCCGCCAAGCTGCAGATTACCCGTTTCACCAAAATCCACGACGAAAACGACCGCTTCATCCCGATGGGGCGGCTGGCGGGAAAAACCAGCAAAACCATCGCCTTCAAACACAACGACACCAACGCTCTCGTGCGCGAAGTATGGGTTTTGACCGACGACGAAGCCTCCCGTTTTACCGCGCAAAAAGAAGTCCGCGACGAGATTAAGCAAGACGCGCAATAAGCCGCCAGCCCGTTTCAGACGACCCAAGCACACACCGCGTGGTTGGCTGTTGCAGCCGCAGCAGCGTAACCGCGCATTTTTGCGCCCTGACGAATCAGTGTTTCAGACGACCCGCCAAGCCTTCCCCAAGGTCGTCTGAAATCAAGATTTCCATAACAATCAGCCCCGCAATTACGGGCTACCTGAGAAAGACACAAACCATGAAAAAAGTATTTATCCGCACCTTCGGCTGCCAAATGAACGAATACGACAGCGAAAAAATGCTCGCCGTACTCGCCGAAGAAAACGGCGGCATCGAACAAGTGACCGAAGCCGACGAAGCCGACATCATCCTCTTCAACACCTGCTCCGTGCGCGAAAAAGCGCAGGAAAAAGTGTTCTCCGACTTAGGTCGCGTGCGCCCGCTCAAAGAAAAAAATCCCGACCTCATCATCGGCGTTGCCGGCTGCGTCGCCTCCCAAGAAGGCGAAAACATCATCAAACGCGCGCCTTATGTGGACGTCGTCTTCGGCCCGCAAACGCTGCACCGCCTGCCCAAAATGATTGTGGATAAAGAAACCAGCGGCCTGTCGCAAGTCGATATTTCCTTCCCCGAAATCGAAAAATTCGACCACCTGCCGCCCGCCCGCGTCGAAGGCGGCGCAGCATTCGTATCCATCATGGAAGGCTGTTCCAAATACTGCTCGTTCTGTGTCGTCCCCTACACCCGCGGCGAAGAGTTCTCCCGCCCGCTGAACGACGTTTTGACCGAAATCGCCAACCTTGCCCAACAAGGCGTTAAAGAAATCAACCTCTTGGGACAAAACGTCAACGCCTATCGCGGCGAAATGGAAGATGGCGAAATCTGCGACTTCGCCACCCTGCTGCGCATCGTCCACGAAATCCCCGGCATCGAGCGTATGCGCTTCACCACCAGCCACCCGCGCGAGTTTACCGACTCGATTATCGAGTGCTACCGCGACCTGCCCAAGCTGGTGTCGCACCTGCACCTGCCGATTCAAAGCGGTTCCGACCGCGTATTGAGCGCGATGAAACGCGGCTACACCGCCTTGGAATACAAATCCATCATCCGCAAACTGCGCGCCATCCGCCCCGACTTGTGCCTAAGCAGCGACTTCATCGTCGGCTTCCCCGGCGAAACCGAGCGCGAGTTCGAGCAAACCCTGAAGCTGGTGAAAGACATCGCCTTCGATTTGAGCTTCGTCTTCATTTACAGCCCGCGCCCCGGCACACCCGCCGCCAACCTGCCGGACGACACCCCGCACGCCGAAAAAGTGCGCCGCCTCGAAGCCCTGAACGAAGTCATCGAAGCCGAAACCGCCCGCATCAACCAAACCATGATAGGCACCGTACAACGCTGTCTGGTCGAAGGCATCTCCAAAAAAGACCCCGACCAGCTCCAAGCCCGTACCGCCAACAACCGCGTGGTCAACTTCACCGGCACGCCCGATATGATCAACCAAATGATCGATTTGGAAATCACCGAAGCCTACACCTTCTCCCTGCGCGGCAAACCGGTCGAAGCGTAAAGCCGTTCCGTCATAGCAAAGGTCGTCTGAAAACCTGTATCTTGGTTTTCAGACGACCTTTTTGTATCTTGGGCAAGTTCGGAAAGACTTAGTGTTTAAAAACGTACTTTAATTGACTTGTTCTACCAAAAAATCCACAAAAGCCCGGATTTTCGGGCTGACGGCATTGTCGCCGTAATAGACGGCGTAAAACGGTTTGGCTTCGTTCAAGGCGCGGTCGGGCAGGAGTTCGTGCAGGTGTCCCGCAGCAATATCGGCGGCGACGGTGAAATCCGACAGGCAGGCAATGCCGTTGCCTTCCAGGCACAGGCGGCGGATGGTTTCGCCGCTGTTGGCGGACAGTTGCGGCACGGCGGCGTAGGGTGTGTGGCCGGTGTCGGCAAACGGCCAGTTGTTCAGGGTTTTGGGCTCGGAGAAGCCGATGAGGGTGTGTTGCGACAGGTCGGCGACGGTTTGGGGCGTGCCGTGACGGGCGAGATAATCGGGCGCGGCAACGAGTTTCAGACGACTGTCAAACAGATGGCGGGCGCGCAGGGCGGAGTCGTGCAGGCTGCCTGCGCGGATGGCGATGTCCACGCGCCGCTCGATGAGGTCGATGTAGCCTTCGGACGAGGTGAGCAGCAGCGACACCTGCGGGTAGCGTTCGCAGAACGGGCGTACCAGCGGGGCGACGAGGTGCAGCAGCGTGGGCGTGGCGGAATCCACCCGAAGTACGCCCTGCGGCGCGCCGCCTGCGGAGAAGATTTCGGCTTCGGCGGCTTCGATGTCGTGCAGTATCTGCCGCGCGCGCTCGAAAAAGCGGCAGCCTTCTTCGGTGAGCCGCAGTTGGCGCGTGGTGCGGTTGAGCAGGTTGGCGGAGAGTTTGTCTTCCAGCCGCTTCACGGTGCGGCTGACGGCGGAGTTGGCCAGCCCGAGCCGTTCTGCCGCGCGGCTGAAACTGCCGCTTTCCACTACCTGCACGAACACGGCCAGTTCGTCCGAATGGGTTTTCATTGTTGCTGTTCCTAGAAAAGTGTTTTGCAATTATTGCTGTTTTCATTATAAAGCATCGGGGTACAATAATGCTTTTTCAACGCAAATATTTGAGGGACCAACATGAATATTCTGTTAATTGACGGCGGCCAACATTTCGGCCATTCCGCCGGCCGCCTGAACCACACATTGCACCAAACCGCGCGCGACACGCTGACCGCACTCGGCCATGCGGTGAAGGAAACCGTGATTGAAGCAGGCTACGACAAAGATGCCGAGGTGGAAAAATGGCTGTGGATGGACGCGGTCATCTGGCAGATGCCCGGCTGGTGGATGGGCGAGCCGTGGACGGTGAAAAAATATATCGATGAAGTGTTTACCGCAGGCGTGGGCGAGAACAAACTGGTGGCCAACGACGGCCGCCACCGTGTCAACCCGACGGAAGGCTACGGCACGGGCGGCTTGCTGCATGGCAAAAAACACATGATTTCATCCACTTGGAACGCGCCGATTGAGGCGTTTACCCGCGAAGGCGATTTCTTTGAGGGCGCGGGCGTGGACGGCGTGTACCTGCATTTCCACAAGGCCAACGAATTCCTCGGCACGACGCGCCTGCCCTCGTTCATCTGCAACGATGTGATCAAGAATCCGCAGGTGGAGCGGTATTTGGCGGATTATCGGGCGCATTTGGAGAAGGTGTTCGGTAAAGCATAGTTGAGATGGCCGGCCCGACTGGTTGCCGATACGGTATCTGCTATCCGCCGTATCGATGTAAGCAGGCTGGCTATACGCAGAGTATTTGATATTCTTGTACACCAAATAAATCAAAGGTCGTCTGAAAACCTGTATCTTGGTTTTCAGACGACCTTTTTGTATCGTGTCAGCATTGTCATTCTGCTCACCGAATCCCGTCTGTCTTTTAGCAATTTCACGATACCGCGTATTGACAGCCCCATAGGGGTCGTCTGAAAATCAGTTTTCGCGCTTTCAGACGACCTTTTTACGTTTAACAACCCGTCCGAAGCCGCTCTATATCCTCCGCGAGAAAAACCATGTCCCTGCAAAACCTCTCCAACATCCGCACCCTCGTCGTCAAAGTCGGCTCCAGCCTCGTTACCGCGGGCGGCAAAGGCATAGACCAAGCCGCACTCGACCGCTGGGCGGCGCAAATCGCCGAACTAGGCAAACAAGGCGTGCAAACCGTCCTCGTTTCCAGCGGCGCCATCGCCGAGGGCATCAAACGGCTGGGCTGGAGCAAACGCCCCACCGCCATCAACGAGCTGCAAGCCGCCGCCGCCGTCGGGCAAACCGGCATTGCCCAAGCCTACGAAGCCGCGTTCGCACCGCACAGCATCTGCACCGCCCAAATCCTGCTCACCCACGACGACCTGAGCAACCGCACCCGCTACCTCAACGCCCGAAGCACCCTGCAAACCCTGCTATCCAAAGGCATCGTTCCCGTCATCAACGAAAACGACACCGTTACCACCGACGAAATCAAACTCGGCGACAACGACACCCTCGGCGCGCTCGTGACCAACCTCATCGAAGCCGACGCCCTCGTCCTCCTGACCGACCAAAAAGGCCTGTACGACAGCGACCCGCGCAAAAATCCGCAAGCCAAACTGATTCCGACCATAGCAGCCGACCATCCCGACCTCGAAAGCATGGCGGGCGGTGCAGGCAGCAGCGTCGGCACCGGCGGCATGTACACCAAAGTGACCGCCGCCAAACGCGCCGCACTCAGCGGAGCCGCCACCGTCGTCGCATGGGGCGGCGAACCCGACGTCCTCGTCCGCCTTAAACAAGGCGAAAGCATAGGCACGCTCTTCACCAGCGCACACAGCCGCGTCGCCGCCCGCAAGCAATGGCTGCTCGGACACGTCCAAACCGCCGGCAGCCTGACCGTCGACAGCGGCGCGGCAAAAGCCCTGACCGAACAGCACGCCAGCCTGCTGCCCGTCGGCTGCATCCGCGCGGACGGACATTTCCACCGCGGCGAACTCGTCGCCATCCTCGATACCGACGGCAAAGAAATCGCCCGCGGCCTCACCAATTACAGCAGCGGCGAAACCGCCAAAATCCTGCAAACCCCGTCCGAGCGCATCGCCGAAAAATTAGGCTACGCCCACGAAGACGAACTTATCCACCGCGACAATATGGCGTCGCATTGGTAAAAAAGGTCGTCTGAAACCCTTTTATTGAGTTTCAGACGACCTCCCCTCCCATCCAAACAAAGGAAACCAGCATGAAAAAATTCATCTTCCTCACCACCGCCCTCCTGCTCCTCAACGCCTGCGCCGCCCAATCCGGACAAGGCAGTTCTGCTCAAGTCTATGGCGAAATCAAAGGCGGCGTAGAAAGCAGCCACGTCCACTAAGCAGGCGGAACGGCGGGCATTGCCCACTCAGAAGATGCCGCCCCAATCATCCGTTCCCCTGAAATCCGCAGTGCCATAAAATCAAAAGGTCGTCTGAAACTTGGTTTACCCGGTTTTCAGACGACCTTTCTATTGGACTGAAGACGAATGTTTGGACAGCAGTCATTCCCGTGCCAAACAGGAAAGGACAAGCTGATGTTGCGGCAACAACGTCGTCTGAAACGGTTTGCGGACAGCACCCAGTTTCTATTCAAACCTTTTCGCTGCGACGGCTTTCAGCCCTTAATCCTGCCTGTCGGTACGGTTTCTCCCAATCAGCGGATAATCCCGCGCGTGGATTGGGCGAAGAAGTCTTTAAACACCGCCAACTCGGCTTGCGTTTCGGCGCGACGGAGGATGTCGGCTTTGGCTTCTTCAAACGGGATGCCGCGGTGGTAGATGGTTTTATACACATCTTTGACGGCGGCGATCTGCTCGGCGGTGAAGCCGTTGCGGCGCATGCCTTCGCTGTTGATGCCTGCGGGTTCGGCGCGGTAGCCTGCCGCCATGAAGTATGGCGGTACGTCTTTGTGTACACCTGCGGCGAAGGCGGTCATGGCGTAGTCGCCGATTTGGCAGAACTGGAACACCAGCGTGTAGCCGCCCAAGACGACGTAGTCGCCGATGGTAACGTGTCCGGCGAGGGAGGCGTTGTTGGCGAAGATGGTGTGGTTGCCGATGACGCAGTCGTGCGCGAGGTGGCAGTACGCCATAATCCAGTTGTCGTCGCCGACGCGGGTTTCGCCGATGCCGGTTACCGTGCCTAGGTTGAAGGTGGTGAATTCGCGGATGGTGTTGCCGTTGCCGATAATCAGCTTGGTCGGCTCGTCGCGGTATTTTTTGTCCTGCGGGATTTCGCCGAGGCTGGCAAATTGGAAAATGCGGTTGTTTTCGCCGATGGTGGTGTGGCCGTTGATGACGGTATGCGGGCCGATTTCGGTGTTCGCGCCGATTTGGACGTTGGGGCCGATGACGGTGTACGCACCGACTTTGACGCTGGAGTCGAGTTCGGCTTTGGGGTCAATGACGGCGGTCGGGTGGATGAGGGTCATGTTTTTCCTTTCCTGTCGTGTTGCCGCGAAGATGCGCGACGGCAACAGGTCGTCTGAAAACTTTCAGACGACCTTTTTCTGAACACTCAAACCACGCGTTTGGCACACATGATGATGGCTTCGACGGCGACTTGTCCGTCCACTTTGGCGACGGCGCTGAATTTGCCGATGCCGCGTTTGTTGGTCAGCAGCTCGACTTCGAAAACAAGCTGGTCGCCGGGGATGACTTGGCGTTTGAAGCGGGCTTCGTCTATGCCGGCGAAGAAGAAGAATTCGTTTTCTTTGCGGCCGCCTTCGCTGAGGATGGCGAGTGTGCCGCAGGCTTGCGCCATGGCTTCGATGATGAGTACGCCGGGCATGACGGGCAGGTCGGGGAAATGGCCTTGGAACTGCGGCTCGTTCATGGTGACGTTTTTAATCGCGGTCAGGGTTTTCATGGACTCGAAGGCAGTGATGCGGTCGAGTTGCAAAAACGGGTAGCGGTGGGGAATGAGTTTTTGGATGTCTTTGGCTTCGATGGGGAGTTGTACGTCCATGTTCGTCGTATTCCTTGGTATTTCGGGGTTGGCTGGGCGGTTTCATCGCGGGGGCTTTAAAACGGCAGGCTTTGCCGCTTTGTCGGGATTTAAAGCGCATCCGCCATGTAAACCGATTGTGGGGTTATTCGTCTTTTTCGCTGTCGCTCAGACGGTTTTCCAATATTTTGAGGCGTTTGTTCATTTCGCTCAGGCGGTGGATGTAAACGGCGTTGCGCGCCCATTCTTTATGGGTGGACATTGGGAAGATGCCGGCGAGGTGTTTGCCGCTTTCGGTAATGCTGTGGGTCACGGACGTGCCGCCGCCGATGGTGGTTTTGTCGGCAATTTCGATGTGTCCGACCGTACCGACGCCGCCACCGATGATGCAGTAGCTGCCGATGGTAACGCTGCCTGAGATGCCGGTTTTGGCGGCGATGACGGTGTGCGAACCGATTTTGCAGTTGTGTCCGATTTGGACTTGGTTGTCGATTTTGGTGCCGTTGCCGACGGTGGTGTCGCTCATCGCGCCGCGGTCGATGTTGGTGTTCGAGCCGATTTCTACGTCGTCGCCCAGCGTTACCGCGCCGGTTTGCGGGATTTTAAACCATGAATCGCCGGCGAAGGCGAGTCCGAATCCGTCCGCACCGATGACTGCGCCGCTGTGGATTTCGACGCGGTTGCCCAGTGTGCAGCCGTAATAAACGACGGCGTTGGGATGCAGGACGACTTCGTCGCCCAGTTTGCAATCGTGCTGGACAACCGAGTTTGCCAAGATGCGGCAGCCTTCGCCGAGTACGGTATTCGCGCCGATGTAGGCGTTTGCGCCGATTTCGCAGCTTGCAGGAACGGTCGCACTTTCCTCGACGACGGCGGTCGGATGGATGCCGCCGCGCGCTTTGACGATGGGCGAAAACAGGCGGGCGACTTTGGCGAAATAGAGATAGGGGTCGTCGGCGACAATCAGGTTGCGCCCTTCAAATTCGTCCACTGCTTTGGCAGAAACGATGACCGCACCCGCGCTGCTGTCGTGGACTTCGGCTTTGTATTTCGGATTGGCGAGGAAGCTGATGTGTTCCGCCTGCGCGTCTGCGAGCGGGCGCACGGCGGCGACGGAAATGTCCTTGCCGCGCCATTCGCCGCCAAGCTGCGCTGTGATTTGGGACAGGGTGTAGGTTTTTGAAGTCATGATGTTTCGTAAGCTTTGGGATGAGGTCGTCTGAAAGGGACGGCGGGAGCAGTCGGACAGAACGGTTTGCCTAAAACGTATGCCGGCAGGAGTGATAAGACAGGTAATTATATCGTTTATTGGATTTTCAGACGACCCTTCGAGTGAAAGAGGTCGTCTGAAAACAGGTTTGCTGTATCTCGTTCAGCCTTCCGATTAACGTGTATTCAGGGCTTTAATCACGCTGTCGGTAATGTCGTAACGCGCGTTGACGTAAATCACGTCCTGCAAAATGACATCGTAGCCTTCGCGTTTGGCAAGATCGACGATGATGCGGTTGGCGTTTTGCTGGAGGGCGGCAAATTCTTCGTTGCGGCGCAGGTTGTAGTCTTCTGCCAGCTCCGCCTGTTTCTTGCGGAACTGCTGAACCAGCTCGCCCCAGCGTTTTGCCGCAGCTTCACGCTCTTTGCCCTGCAATTTGCCTTCGGACAGGGATTTTTCGAGCTTCTCACCTTCTTGCTGCAATTTCTGCAAAGCGTCCTGACGGCTGCGGAATTCCTTTTCCAAGGTCGTCTGAATGCGTTGCGCCTGCTTGGACTCAAGATAAACGCGCTCGGTATTGATAAAGCCGATTTTTTGTACGGCTTCCGCCGCCGCAGCTTGGTTCATCAACCCGAAGCCCAATAAAGCCGCGCCGCCGAGGCGGAAGGCGTTGGCAATGATGTTCATCTGGATTTCCTTGATTTTGTATCCCGCCCATCAGCGGGATGACGGTTTGTTTTTAAAAAGAGGCAGAACGCCCTGCCCCTTTTCCTTCAGGCCGTCTGAAAACGTTTATCTACATAGGGATTTCGGTTTTCAGACGACCTTGTTCTGCCTGCATCAGAATGTGGTACCCAATTGGAACTGGAAGCGTTGGATTTCGTCGCTGTCTTTTTTCTTGATCGGGTAGGCGTAGCTGAACTTCATCGGACCCAGCGGCGAGAGCCAGGTTACTGCCGCACCGGCGGAGTAGCGCAACTCTTCCTTGAAGGTCGATTTGTGGGTCTTGCCTAAGCCGTATGGGTTTTGAGCGGCATTGTTGGTGTAGTAGGTATTGCTGCTGCTGTCGTTATACGTTTTGCCGTCCCATACGCTGCCCGCGTCGGCAAACAGGCTAAGACGGACGGAGCGGGAATCTTTGATGCCCGGCATCGGGAACAGCAACTCGGCGGAAACGTTGGCTTTTTTGTTGCCGCCGTAGCTGATTTTCTCACCGTATTCGTCATAAACTTTCGGACCCAGCGTGCCGCTCTCGTAACCGCGTACAGAGCCTAAGCCGCCGCCGTAGAAGTTTTCAAAGAACGGCATGGTTTTCGTTTTGCCGTAGCCGTTGCCGACGCCGACTTCGCCGCCGAGCATCAGGGTGAAGTCTTTGGTCAGCGGGAAGAACCAAGTTTGGTTGTGGGTCAGCGTGTAGTATTGCAGGTCGCTGCCCGGCAGGGCGATTTCACCGTTGATGCCGGTCATGTAACCGCGGGTCGGCCACAAGGCGCTGTCGGTTTTATTGCGTCCCCAGCCGATCGTACCTTTGTACAGCCAGCCTTTGAAGCTGCCCACGCCGTCCGTGCCTTTACCATATTGGTTGATAAAGTCGGCATAACGTTTAGGCGCGCCTTTGTAGGTATTCACGGTCAGGTGTTCCGCCGCCAGACCCAAATTGACGCGGTCGTATTCGGTAACGGGGATGCCCATGCGCACGCCCGCGCCTGCGGTGGTGGTTTTATATTGTTTCGCGCTGGAAGAGGCTTTACGCGGGTCGTAAGACTTGCCGTAAATATCGTAACCGAGGCTCACGCCGTCGGGTGTGAAATACGGATCGGTAAACGACAGCGAGCCGTTCAGCGTGGTTTTACTGCGTGAGGCGCGCAGGGAAACGGATTTACCCGTACCGAACAGGTTGTCTTGGGAAACGCCCACAGACATGACCAAGCCGGTATCCTGAACCCAGCCCGCACTCATATCCAGCGAACCGGTAGAACGCTCGTTCACGCTCATGTTCAAATCGACTTGGTCGGGCGTATTGGCAACCGGTACGGCATCGAATTGTACGTTGTCGAAGTAGCCCAGCAGCTCGACACGCTCTTTGGAACGTTGCAGCTTGGAAGTGTCGTAAGGCGCGGATTCCATCTGACGCAATTCGCGGCGTACGACTTCGTCACGGGTTTTGTTGTTGCCGGTGATGTTGATTTCGTTCACATAGATTTTGCGGCCGGGTTCGACATTCAGGACGAAATCGACAGTTTGGGTCTCGGCATTAGGCACTGGCTGAACGTTGACTTCGCTGAACGCGTAGCCTGCCGTACCCATGCGGTTTTGGATGGCTTCGAGCGATTTGACCATTTGGGCGCGTTCGTACCATTTGCCCTTCTTCATGGTCAGCAGTTTTTGCAGCTCTTCTTTCGGCACTTCGCGGGTGTCGCCTTCTATGCGCACGTCGCCCCAACGGAAGCGTTCACCCTCGTCAACCGTGATTTTGATGGTTTGCTTGGTTTTGTCTTCGTTGGTCTGGATGTCGGTATCCAGAATGCGGAAATTGAAATAGCCGTTGTTTTGGTAGAACTCGCTGACACGCTCCATGTCTTGCGAGAATTTCTGCTCGTTAAACTGGTTGCTCTTGGTCAGCCAAGTCCACATGCCGCCTTCGCTCAAAGACATTTGTTTCATGAGCTTGCGGTCGGAATAAACTTTGTTGCCTTCAAATTCGATGTCGGTAATCTTGGTGGTTTTACCCTCATCGATGGCGATGTCGATGGAAACGCGGTTACGCGCGAGTTTGGTGACGGTCGGCGTGATTTGGACCGACTGTTTGCCGCGGCTTTTGTATTCTTCCTTCAGGCTGGCGACAGACTGACTCAACGTGGCCGGATTGAAGTATTGGGATTGCGCCAAACCGAAGGATTCAAGGTTTTTCTTGATTACATCGTTTTGCAGCATTTTCGCGCCGGTGATGTTCAGCGTGCTGATGGTCGGGCGTTCGATAACGGTCAGCAAAACCTGATTGCCCATGGTCTCTACGCGGACATCGTCAAAAAAACCGGTCGCATACAGACTTTTGATGATTTCTTCGCTGCGTGCGTCGCTGAATTGGTCGCCGACTTTGACGGGCAGGTAGTTGAAGACCGTACTCGGTTCGGTGCGCTGCAAACCTTCGACGCGGATGTCTTGAATGGTGAAGTCGGCAAACGCCAAAGGCGACATGCCCAATACCATCAAAGCAGAAGCAATCTGTTTCAATTTCATAAAATTATCCAAACAAACGGTTGATGTCATTAAAGAAAGCCAGTGCCATCATTAAGAGCATGGCAGCCAGTCCGAGGCGCAGGCCGATTGCCTGTATGCGCTCGCTCAAGGGCTTTCCGCGTATCCATTCGGCAGTGTAGAACACCAAATGCCCGCCGTCCAATACGGGGATGGGCAACAAGTTCAACACGCCTAAACTAATGCTGACCAAAGCAAGGAATTCTAAATAGCTTTGAAATCCCAGCTGTGCCGTTTTTCCGGCGACGTCGGCAATGGTCAGCGGGCCTGAAATATGGTTCAGGGAGGCATTGCCTGTAATCAGTTTTCCGAAGAATTTTACCGTCATCCAAGCGTTGTTGACGGTTTTGTCCCAGCCCATCGCAAATGCTTCTGCGACAGACGGCTTATATTCGCGCTTGATTTCTTTTGCCCACGCTTCGTCGCCCTGAGGACCGAAGCCCACCCTGCCGACCAGCGTTCTGTCGGGTTGCTGGATACTGTCGGGGCGGATGGTCGCCTGAAAAGTTTGACCATTGCGCTCGTAGCTCAATTCGATTTTCTTGCCCGGGCTTTGGCGTACGATTTCCACCCATTGCTGCCAAGACTCGATGTCTTGTCCGTCGGCACTGATCAGCTTGTCGCCTTTTTTCAAACCGGCTTTTTCAGCCGGGCTGTTTTCTGTCACTTCGCCGACACGGGTGGTGATTTTAAAAGGCGACAACCCGATATAGCCTTGGTTTTTCGCAATTTTACCTGCTTCGGGCGTGCCGGCGGCATCGATAATCCGCATGGTTTCTTGCCCCGAGGTCGTCTGAACGGCAACATTTACCTTGCCTGACTCGATGTTCAACACGATTTCTTGCTGGGCTTTTTCCCACTCGCCAACGTTAACGCCGTTAACCGAAATAATTTTGTCTCCGGGCTGAAAACCGGCTTTGGCGGCAATGGTATTTTGCTCGACCATGCCGATATAAGGGCGGATTTCGGTAACGCCGAAGGAAAAACTCAAGCCGTAAAGCAGAACCGCCAGCGCGAGATTGGTCAGCGGGCCTGCGGCAACGATGGCGATGCGTTTGGCGGGATGCTGTTTGTCGAAGGCGTAAGGCAGGTCTGCCTGCGCCACTTCCCCCTCGCGCGTATCAACCATTTTGACATAGCCGCCCAACGGGATGGGTGCCAAACACCATTCGGTATCGCCGCGCTTTCTGCTGAAAAACGGTTTGCCGAAGCCGACGGAAAAGCGGACGACTTTGACGCCGCACAATCTGGCGACGATGTAGTGTCCGAACTCGTGCAGGCTGACCAAAATCAGGATGGCGAAAATAAAAGCTAGAAGGGTTTGCAAAAGAATCTCTCTGGTTGGGTATGGGTTGACGTTGTCGATGTTTCAGACGACGTATCAAAGTAGGGGTCGTCTGAAAAGCATTTGCAATGTGTAGAAAATATTATTGGCGTTATTTTGCCGATTATAAAGTCAGTCTGCGGTTTTGTCCGCCACACATGACGGGTGGGCGGGTTTTCAGACGACCTGTCATTTTTTATCGTTGCGGCACGGTTTATCCCAATGCGGCGATAAATTCCTGCGCCTGCCTGCGGGTAACAGCGTCTTGCGCCAGCAGGTTTTCGATGTTGCCGAGGTCGTCTGAAAAGTCTTGTGCGAGACAATGGGCAACGGTTTTGGCAATGTCGGTAAACTTAATCTGCCTGTCTAAAAAGGCGGCGACGGCGGCTTCGTTGGCGGCGTTCAAGACGCAGGGTGCGGCTCCGCCCGCGTTCATGGCTTCATAGGCAAGCTTCAGACAAGGGAAGCGATCAAAGTCGGGCTTTTGGAAGGTCAACGCAGACAATGCGTCGAAATCCAGATCGCCGACACCCGAATCGATGCGCTCGGGCAAGCCCAAACAATAAGCGATGGGCGTACGCATATCGGGATTGCCCAGTTGCGCCAGCACGGAGCCGTCGCGGTAGCGCACCATGCTGTGTATCACGGATTGCGGATGGATGACGACTTCGAGTTTATCAGGCGGACAGTTGAACAGCCAATGCGCTTCAATCAGCTCCAAACCTTTGTTCATCATGGTGGCGGAATCGACGGAGATTTTGCGCCCCATGCTCCAATTGGGGTGTTTGACCGCTTGCGCGGGCGTAATGCTGTCGAACGTGCCTAAATCGGTCGTCAGAAACGGGCCGCCGGAAGCGGTCAGGATAATCGAGCGGATGCCGTGTTCGTTCAGACGACCTGTGTAATCGCGCGGCAAAACTTGGAAAATGGCGTTGTGTTCGCTGTCGATGGGCAACACTGCCGCGCCGTTTGCGCGGGCGGTTTCCATAAACAACGCGCCGGAAACCACCAACGTCTCTTTGTTCGCCAGATAAATGGTTTTGCCTTTTTGCGCCGCCGCCAGCGCGGAAGGCAGGCCCGCCGCACCGACGATGGCGCACATGACACCGCTGACTTCGTCGGCAGACGCTACATCAACCAATGCCTGCGCGCCGTGTAAAACCTGCGTCGCCACGCCGTCGCGTTTCAACAGGGCTTCAAGCCGGGCGGCGTGTTCCGCATCGGCAACGACGGCATATTCGGGGCGGAACGTCCGGCATTGAGCCGCCAGTTTCTCAACCTGCTTATGCCCCGCCAGCGCGAATACGCGGAATTTTTCGGGGTGGCGCGAGACAACGTCCAGCGTGCTTTCGCCTATGCTGCCGGTACTGCCTAATATGGTCAGGACTTGTTGTGTCATGGTGTGTTCTTTATATACTGCTTCCGGATTTCAGACGACCTTTGGGCTTGGGGTCGGAAAGGTCGTCTGAAAACGCTTATTCGATATTGTGTTTGATGTGTTCCAACGACTTTTATAGTGGATTAACTTTAAACCAGTACGGCGTTGCCTCGCCTTGTCGTACT
>JVVZ01000016.1:0-384 GCA_001062585.1 Neisseria meningitidis | reverse complement strand
GGTTTCCTCTTTCAGACGACCCCAGCCGGTGTAGTTGCCGAACCATAAGAGGTTGCCGTCTTTATCGGTCATCTCCCTAGGGATGCCGATTTGGTCGCAATGGAAGTAGTGGATTTGTTGTCGGCTTTCGCCGTCTTTGGTTGTCCAATCGCGGACTTGGGCCAGCGGTTCATAGGACTCTTGGTCGGCGTAGATATAGGTATACCTGCCGTCCGGGTGGATTTCCTGCAAGAGGTGGCTGCCGTCCCAAACGAAGCGGGTTTGGTTGTCGAGGTCATCTGAAACTTCCTGACTGTCTTTCAGACGACCTTTGCCTATCCTTCTGCCCAAGGCGTCGTAGGTGTAGGACCAAGTTTCTTTCGTGCCGTCTTTTTTGAAGATTTC
>JVVZ01000169.1:0-450 GCA_001062585.1 Neisseria meningitidis | reverse complement strand
AACGCAGTGATTTCTCGGGTATCAGCAAAGACAAATACACCGCGCGGCTCTATCAAGGCAAGCCGTTCTATGGCATGGACTCTATGATTTCCAAAAGCGTGTTCGCACTTGAACGCATCACTCTGAACGGTCAAGCGGTTCCCGCTGCCGAACTGCAAGGACTGTTCTCGCCCGATTTTGCCGCCACTGCACGCGGCAGCAATGTATATCAAGGCTGGGAAGCTTATTACCGCGGCAGCGATAAGACACTTTATCTGTTCGGCAGACAAGGTTCGGACGGCAATCCTTTCAGCGTTTGCTTTATATTTAAGGACGGCAAATTCCAGCGCCGCTATTTATGGGGAGCTGCGATATAAATATCGCTAAAAAAGGTCGTCTGAAAACTCAAAGAAATGATAAAAATGCGTTACTTAGCTTCCCTCTTATTATTGTGTTCCGCCTTAACCCATG
>JVVZ01000168.1:0-13777 GCA_001062585.1 Neisseria meningitidis | reverse complement strand
CTTTGAGCTAAGGCGAGGCAACGCCGTACCGGTTTAAAGTTAATCCACTATATTGCCTGCATAAGGCTAACGATTCAGATATGCCCGTCCTGAGGCTGACAGCTCGGACAAAACCCGTGCCGACGGTTTTCAGACGACCCTTTTCCCCGCCCTGCTTATTCAAACCCCATTTTCCTTGCCGTTGCCACTGCGCCCGCCATCGTGATGCACAAAGGCATCAGCAGGGCGGCGGGGGCGTAGGTGAGTTCGAGGATGAAGACTATGGCGGTCAGGGGCATTTTGAGGGAAACGCCGAGAAAAGCCGCCGCGCCGATAACGGCGGCACTTTCAGACGACATGGCGGGGAAGAAGGTGTTCCACGCGGCTGCGGCGGCGAAGGCGATGGTGCTGCCGAGCATCATGGACGGGGTAATCAGCCCGCCGTATGCGCCTGCGGCGAGTGCGAGCAGGACGACGAACCATTTGACGGCGGTCATTTCCAAGCTGTACCGCCAGTCGGTCATGCCGCCAAACGTAAGCTGGTTGCCCGCCTTGCCGTTGCCCAGTATTTCGGGAAACCAAACGGAAACGATGCCGATAAGGGCGAATAAGGCAATCGCCAAAGGAATGATTTTCGGGTCGTTGCGCTTTAAGAAGGGAAATTTTTTGGCACTGCGCTGAAACCATACCGCCGTTGCGCCCAAAACGGGACCGATGGCGGCGGCAAACCACAGCAGCGGGATGTTCACATCGAGATGGGCGGGATGGTATTGCTGCACGTCGCCCAAGCCGATGCGGGCGACGGCGGTGGCGGTGACGGAAGTCAGCAATGCGGCGGCCACTGCCTGCTGCGTCCAAATGCCCAACATGGCTTCGAGGATGAAGAGCGTGGAGGCGAGCGGGACGTTATAGACCGCCGCCAAACCTGCACCCGACGCGCAGGCGAGCAGCAGGCGCATTTCGTCTTCGTCCAAACCCAAACGCCTGCCGCCGACGGATGCAAACGCGGCGGTCATTTCACGCGGGGCGACTTCGCGTCCGAGCGGGGAACCGAGTCCGACGGTGATGATTTGCAGCAGCGCATGGGAAACGGTGGTCAAAAACGGCAGCCCCTGCAAGGGCTGCTTCAAGGCTGCCTTGATTTCGATTTGCGGCCTGCCGAAACGTTTGATCGACCACCAGCCGAACCCTACCGCGACGCCGCACAAAATCAATACGAGGATGCGGCGTTCAGACGACGTTTGAACCACGCCTTCCCGAAAGGAAACATGCCCGCCGCCCGCGCCGTAACTGTAAGCTGTGTGCTGGATAAAGTGCATAAGCTCCGTCAAGGCAATGCCGACCATACCGCCGACGATGCCGGTGAGGATGAGGGCTATCCAAAGTTTGTGCGTATGTTTCATGGGGATTTTGTTTTTGAGACAGGGTTCGGCGGTTTCGTTAAAAAATCAAACGGCCTCAATATTTAATATTGAGCGGATAGCTTTTCGGCGCAACGTGTGTCTTGCCGTTGTAAGGAATCGCATATTTCTGATTTTTATAACGTTTTTTGCCACCCACCCCCTGCACCGTTGCGCTTAATGCCCAAACGCCTGAGACTGAAGGACGGCTTTTGTCCAAGGTAATTTTCGCATCGATGCTGGTATAGCTGTTTTCACAATTACGTTTTTCCCGCCCTTTGTATTCATCACAATTGCCATAATGTGCGCCATTATCTCTACCGTTGATAATGAAGCTTTTACGGACACGGTTGCTGTTATCGGTAAACAGGAAATTTTCTCCGGTCATCGTTTCGCCCTGACCTGTATAGCCTGATTCGACAGTGTAGCCCCAGTTTTGCTCACCCATTTGGACAAACCGCCAATCCTTATTCTCCGGCACATCCCCCCATGCGCCGATTTCATCGCTTCCATGTTGTTTGATTGCCCACTTTCCGTCTGTTTTTTCCAAAACAAACAATTCCGCCAGACCCGAAGAAGCATGCGCGTCCCGTTTGACTTTGAGCTTCATATCGTAGGCAAAACCCGTGTACAACACATAGCGCGTAGGCGTGCCGTTGCGGGTAACGGCATGGTCGGCAACGGGTTTCATGCAATACATAATATTGTCAGATGCTGTCTCACTGTCTTTCGGCGGCTCAGTAAGCTGACAGTTGTGCGCCGCAAGCGGTCGGTTGTAATACTGGGCAATAGCTGCTTGGACGGCAGCTTTGTCGTTATTGGGCGCAGCCGATGCCAAAACGGGGCTAGCGGCAAGCAACAGGGCAATCATATATTTCATCGAAAATCTCCTAATATTTTTAAAACCACATTAAAACAAGATACTCGCGTACCTTCTCAGGTCGTCTGAAAACCTGATTTACACGTTTTCAGACGACCCCTTACGCATTCTTTCCTCTGTTCGACAGCCATCCTGCAACAAACGTCGCGGCGATGACGATGAACACGCCCAAAGCGGACATGGCGGACAAATGTTCGCCCAGAATCCATACCGCCATGATGACGCCGACGACGGGTTCGAGCGAAATCAAGAGGCCGGAGACATTGGCAGGAACTTTGTTCATGCCCTTGTTCCATAAGAGATAGGCAAGCCAACTGCATCCCACCCCCAAATACAAAACCGACAGCACGCCGCCCCACGACCAGTGGACTTCATAGCTCTGAGCCAACACCAGTGAAAACGGCAGGCACAACACCGCCGCCGCCGCCATGGAAGCAGAAGTAAATGCAGGCGCGCCGATGCGGGCAATCATCTGCTGGCTCGGCCGTATCACGCCGGCGAAACCGAATCCCGCAAGCAGAATCAGCAAACAGCCGAACCAATCGACCGCGCCGCCCTCTTCCGCACCGCCCAGCACCATCATCCCGATGCCGGCAAACGCCGCTGCCCCGCAAATCCAGTGGTAAATCTTGGCTTTATCGTTAAAAACGAAATGACCGACAAACACTACTAACAAGGGTTCCAGCCCGACCATGGTAATCGCGCTGGCGGCGGACGTGTATTTCAAGCCGATAAACTGAAGCAGCAACACCACGACATAGTTGATAAAGGCAATCCACAACAACGGCTTCCACTCGCGGCGCGGAATCTTGCCGAAATGGCGGTAACAGGAAGGCAGCACCATCAACGCAGCAATCAACAGCCGCGCCTCGACCATCAGCGCAGCATCAAGCATCTCGTAAGTATATTTGGCGGCGATAAACGAGCTGCCCCAAATCAATAAGGAGAGTATTTGGTAAATCATGGCTCAAGTCGTCGGATAAAAGGATGCACTGATGAAAGGCAGGACATCACGCCCCACCCTGCCCCGATTCGGTCAGCGAATCCAAAAAGGCAAAGAGTTTCGCGTTCATCTGCGTAAAATCGAAACGCTCGATTTCATCGGGATGCTGCACATAAGCCTGCGTCCTGCTTTGCGCCGCCAAGTTTTCGCGCCCGTCGGCGGCAATCAAGAGGCCGACGGCGGCGCGGTCGAATTCCAAATGCGCCTGAAACGCATAATGCTTGGGTGAGAAGCGGACAATCTGGCGCGGACAGCCTTTGCTCGCCGCCAATACTGCCGCCCCATCCGTCAGTCCGGGCATATCTCCGTGCCAATGCCCCGCAAGGAAAGACGCGCCCAGCAAGGCGGTATGCGGGTCGTTCAAACCTTCCTGCGTCAACTCGACCGGATACACGCCGATTTCGCGGTGCGGGCTGCGCCCGTGCCGTGCGCCGTAGGCGACGGATAAAAGCTGCGCGCCCAAGCACACGCCGACAATGTACTTGTCCGCCGCCACCGCCTGACGCATCAGGCGCAGCTCGGCTTCAGGGTCGTAATACGGAAAAGCCTGCCTGTCTTCATCGGGCGACTGCGGCCCGCCCATGACAATCAGAAAATCGATACCGTCCGCGTTTTCGGGCAACGCTTCCGACTCATAAACCTTAGTCAACGCCGTACGATGCCCGCGCGACCGCGCCCAATCCCAATACGCGCCCGGCACTTCAAAATCCTCGTGCAGGATGAAATGGACGTTCAGCGTTTTTCCCCGCGTACCGCCGTCATGGCGAAACTCCTGCTTCATCAGTTTTCTCCCTTTGCAACAAGACCGATATTTACAGCAAACCGTGCTGCAACAGCTTCTTACGCAGCGTATTGCGGTTCAGTCCCAAAATTACCGCTGCTTTGGACTGATTGCCGCCGCATTGTTCCATCACACACGCAAGCATCGGCTTTTCCACTTGGTGCAACACCATGTCGTACACACCGCAAGGCTCCGTACCGTTCAAGTCTTTGAAATACTGTTGCAAATTCTGTTCAACGCATTGCGCAATATCGGGGATGGGTTGTTTCATAACATATCCTCCTTCGTTGTTTTTAAAGATGACAGGTCGTCTGAAACGGGGTTCAGACGACGTTTGTTGAGTTTGAATTAAATAGATTGTTTTTTATTTCGATGAAATTGTGTTTTCAGACGACCTGATATTGCCGCCATTTCCGGATAAGAATCATCCTGTTGGCCCGACAACCCAAGCTACCCGCTGATAACCTTAATCCCCAGCAACGCCAACGCCCCGCCGCAAAATCGGTCTATCCAATGACCGAAACGCTGAAAACGTTTGCTCACGGCAGGTGCGGACAACATCAGCGCGACAAGGCTGAACCAAATGAACAGCATCAGCGCCATCCACACGCCGTAAACCCCCATCTGCCACATCGGCGTATCCGGCGACAATACGACGGTAAACAGCGACAGCATATACACGACCGCCTTCGGGTTCAGCACATTGCACAACACCCCGCGCCATATCGTTTTCCGTGTCGGTTCATCCGCCATATGGTCCTTACGGATTTCGACCGTCCCACCCGCAGCTTTCGCGCGCAAACCTTTATAGCCGATATACAGCAGATACAGGCCGCCGACGATTTTGACCGCGGTCAGAAGCGGGGCGGACTGAGCCACCAGCGTGACCAAACCGAGTACGGAATAAATAATGTGGATACCGAATCCCAACGCAATGCCCAGCGCGGTCAACATTCCGGCAGCCCGCCCCCGGCTCAACGCCTGCTGCGAAACGAGTACAAAATCAGGGCCGGGCGACATGCACGCCAAAAAATGTACGCTGGTGATAATCCAAAAGCCATGCCAAAAAGTCATACTGAAGCCTTTTGTATTAAAGGAGGTTGGCTGTAGAAAGGCACATCAGCCTTTAAGAATGAAGATTAACCATCAAGCCTTCACCATGCCGGATTACAGTCCACGCAACCTACTCCCCCAAGCAGGTAATCTTGCCAACCTTTTCTCCGTCCGGTTCGATTTCTGCTACATGATCTCCATATTTATCATCCCAAAAGAAACGCCCGTTTTTCTCATACCAAGGTTCGCCCAGTACATACCAAGCCTTGTCCAAACTGTCACCGGGGCGGATGGTTTCGCATGTCGCTCTACTCTTAAACGCACTCAACATACACGCATCATGTTGACGACAATCGGGATTCATGCACCTGCCCTTGTCGTCATTCCAATTGCGATCCATTAATTTACAGGCTATCAGATTGTAGTCATAAGCGTAAATGCCGAATCCTGTCAGCAATAGCGCGGCTATGCCGAAGCGTTTGAGACGTGGGGTCAATTTCATATTAATTCCCAAAATAAACAGGTCGTCTGAAACGCCCTATCCTTCACGATATACACACACCCAGCGGTCGGTTTTCTCTGAAAGCGTCTCAAGATAGGCGGCAAGGGTGTCGTATTGTGCCGCGGCGCTGTCCAAGCGGTTGATGTCGCGGCGCGTCTGCTCGCCGTCGGGCATTTCGTCGATGTACCAGCCTATGTGTTTGCGGGCGATGCGTACGCCGGCGACTTCGCCATAAAACGCGTGCATGGCGCGGATGTGGTTCAAAATGGTGTCGTTGCATTCTGCCAAGCTCAAGGCAGGCGGCAAAACGCCGTGTTCGGCATAATGTTTCAAATCTCGGAAGAGCCACGGCCTGCCTTGTGCGCCGCGCCCTATCATGATGCCGTCGGCGGCGGTTTGTTTGAGGACGGCGGCGGCTTTTTGCGGCGAAGTGATGTCGCCGTTGACCCAGACGGGGATTTTCAGACGACCTTTGGTCTCGGCAATCAGATCATAAGCCGCTTCGCCTTTATACATTTGCGTGCGTGTGCGTCCGTGGACGGCAAGGGCGGCAATGCCGCAATCTTCGGCGATACGGGCGATGGCAGGCAGGTTCTTGTGGTCGTCGTGCCAGCCCAAACGGGTTTTGAGGGTAACGGGAACGTCCACCGCGCGGACGACGGCTTCGAGAATGGCAGCAACCAGCGGCTCGTTTTGCATCAGCGCGCTGCCGGCTTGAACATTGCAGACTTTTTTGGCGGGACAGCCCATGTTGATGTCGATAACCTGCGCCCCGAGGCTGACGTTGTAACGCGCGGCATCCGCCATCTGCTGCGGATCACTGCCGGCAATCTGGACGGCAACGATGCCGCCCTCATCGGCAAAATCGCTGCGGCGCAGGGTCTTTCTGGTATTTCTAAGCGTCGGGTCGCTGGTCAGCATTTCGCACACCGCCCAACCTGCGCCAAAATCTCGGCAAAGTCGGCGGAACGGTTTGTCCGTAATGCCCGCCATCGGGGCGAGTGCAATGGGATTGTCGATAATGTAGCCGCCGATGCGCATGGTCAAACCACCGTATGGAAAGGGCTGCCATTGTACAATTTTTAAGCAGGGTTTCCAATGGGATTTACTTTGACGGATAGGAAAAAAGGTCGTCTGAAAAAGTTCAGACGACCTTTGTTTTCCATTTACCTTGCTATTTTACTAAGTCGGCTATACCTGCCAAAATCAATGCGGTAAAGATAGAGACTGAACTCCCTATCATCAGAGAAAATAAGTCAATCAAACCCGACAACGCGCCCGTAAGAAGCAAAGCCAAAACAATCCATGTTCCATAAGGTTCGATTTGACGAAACTTCATAGACCATTTTGCATTGAGGAAAGAGTCAAGAATGACACCACCATCGAGCGGCAAAATCGGAAGCAGATTAATGACGATCAAAACTATATTGATTGTCATACCAAACTGGGTCATGATCGTTAATGGGTCAACATACGCCTCAGGGACAGCGCCACCTAAAAACGAGAGCATCGCCCAGAAATACACCAGAATCAGATTGGTTACCGGACCGGCAACGGCAATCCATCTCCGCGCGCTGCGCACATTCTTAAAATTGCGGGCATTAATCGGTATGGGGCGTACCCAGCCGTAAACAAACGGTGTTAACGCCAGGCTCAACGCAGGTACGATGATTGTTCCTATCAAATCGATATGCGCCATCGGATTTAATGTCAACCGTCCGAATTGTAATGCGGTGGGGTCGCCACAGCGATATGCAACATAACCGCGTGCAATCTCACGCATGACCAAGGAAAGCATCACCGGTGGGATAGCAAGCAGCACATAACTGAAATCAAAGTTTCCAAACATAGTTTTCCTTAAAAAGGTCGTCTGAAAAACTCAGACGAAATACACCAAGGGCGCATCGTAGGTAAACACTGTCAAATTTGCAATAAGCAGGCCGCTCGAGAATCTCGGCGGCCTGTCGGCAGATGATTATTCTTCAGTTGCTGAATGTTCTTCAGTATTTTCTTCGGAATCAGTTTCTGCCTCTGGGTCATAACCCGATGGCAACAATAATCCAGATATGATAGGTACTGTCAACTCTTTTATGTCGATGACTTTTTCGCTTGCAGGCTTAAACTTGAATACGGGTTTGCCGTAATTGTGGTAAATACTTTCCATAACGATGTTCAACGCCTGAGTGTTGCTTTTGCTGTTGACCTGCGTATAAATACGCGTTGCCAACAATCTGCCTTTTCCATTCAGATAGTAGTCATAATAGAGAGGCATGCCGACCATCTTTTCAAAGCCGGAGTGCATTGAGAGGCCTTTCTCTTTTGTACTGTCTATAAACTCGCCAAAGAATTTTTCAACTTTCTCGTAGCCTTCAGCCGTAGAGCCTTCCTCCGGTTTTTTCTTCAGAGCATCAAATTCTTTTTTGAATTCTTTAGCGAAAGCGTTGATAAAGAGCGGGTCATATTCGTCTTTATGGGTGTAATGGATGCGGTATTTTGCTTTGTTTTGCTTACCGAATTCATCCATATTTTCAAGGCGGTATGCTTCAGCAGGAGCGGCTTTGCTGGCTTCAATATAGGCTTTGAATACCGCCTTTGCGGCATGACGCAAAGGAATGCCTTTGACCATCTCTTCATCTTTAAGCTGTATGCTGATAGGTTGCTCTTCAGCCAAACGCTTACGGATCTCTTCGCTCGTAAAGATGCTCATAATCATCGAACTGAGCAATGGCTGGTCAATAGTCAGACTGAGATTTTCACCATCAATCAGCATGGGAGATTGGATATTCAATTGCTCATTGCGATGGTTAATGGAAATAGCGGGAATCCATTCGGCTTTTTTGGCAGGCAGGTCAATGGCTATATGCGATTTCAAACGCACGCCTTCCAAATAACGTCCGACAACCGGATATTCTTGCCATTTATCGATCATTTCAGGGAACCATTTATCATTATCGGTGTCCAGCAAGGCTTCTTTCAGCTTGGTCTGATCTTCTTCCGAAAGCTCGATTCCGTCTTCGTTCAATTCTTTGACTTGTTTGTCAAGTTCGGCTTGATCCTTCTTTGTTTCTTCCAAACGAGCTTTTTTCTCGCTTTCCGGCGCTACCCCTGCTTCGGTAGTAGAAGTATGAAACTTCACTTCACTATCAATGTTATAGCTGTAATCATCCGTATAGACGCGATCAAGGGAAATTGCCATCATTTCATGGGCAGATTTGTTTTCAAGGCTGCTGCATGCGCTCAAACCAAATGCCGCCGCCAATACTAGACAAAACGTCTTTTTCATTTACTGTTCCTTAAAAAAACAATCCAATGGGAATGTAAATGACTTTTAACACAAATAATTTAATGTGACAACATCATTGTATTGTTCGGTTTCTAAAAACGCTGAAAGGTCGTCTGAAACGGCAATTTACCGTTTCAGACGACCTTTTAAACACCATTACAAAATGCCGTTATGGTAAGTCTGATCATCAATCATGGTCGGATATTTCGGGTGGTTGGCATAAACAGTATCGTGGATTGCTTCAACTTTGTTATGCACATGACCCAATACATCAGAAAGCGCGATGTCCTTACCGGTTGTATTCACATCTTTCAATTGGTCGCCATTATGGGTATTGCTGCCAGCAAAGGTATCGACATCTGCCTCATGCTTCAACCAAGTCGCATACAGTTTGCCTTTGATGTCGGTATGCAGGGTATTGTTGGCAACATTCAACGTGGCTTTTCCTACGCCGTCACCGGTACTGTTGACATCCACAATGGCATCGTTCAGCTTGCCGTGGAGGGACAACGTATTGTTGGTCACGTTGTACTCTTTGGCATTGGTACGCATATAGGCGAATTCACGATAACCGGCCGACTCTTCGCGAACGGTAATATTGTTGTTGTTTAACGTTATCGAACCATGCAGGGGGACATCCGAGCGGTGTTCTTCAAAATAGAACGGCACGGCTCCCGGTGCAATTTTTCCGATATTGGCAGTATTGTCGCTGATATTGATGGTGCCCGTACCGATACCGTCGTGTTTGCTGACATGATCATATGTGTTGTTAATCACTGCCATCAGGTATTTGGTGGACTCACCGTCGATTTTATTGTCGGTAATATTCAGCGTGTAATCCATTTTGTTTTCATGGTTACGGAATTCGATGCCATAAGTTTGGATGTGGTTTTGGTACACTGCCAAATTTTTAATGGTATTGCCGCTGATGTCGTAATAACCTTTATCCGCCGTATGCAAATCGCGCAATTGGGTATTGGTTTGCACTTGGATGCCGGAATACATGTGGTAATACCTACCTAAATCATCATCCATATAAAGACGGAAATTCGGGTCTTGCGTAATAACGTTGTCTTTAATTTTCACGTTATCCATGGAAAATTGGCGGTTGTAGGCAGCGATACCATACAGACGGTCGCCATTTAAGACATTGTTTTCGATAACGATACCGGTACCATCATGCACATCCAAACCTTTACGGTAGTTGTGGTCGGTCGTATTGTTGCGGAAAGTAATGCCGTAGTTGTAGCTGCCTGCCATGGCAGTCATGCCATAACCTGTACCGCCATCAGCTTCGTGGCCGTTCCACTCCAATCTATTGCCTTCGCCGACAAAGTTCTTTTGATATCCGACCATCGCGCCGGCAACACGGTTGTGGTGCAGATAGGAGTCGACAATACGGTTGTTCTCACCCAGAGGCAGATGGTCATATTGTTCGTTAATCTCACCGCTTTGGACGCGTGCTTTGTAAGTTTGGCTCTTACCTGCTTCCCGAACCAATGCATCAGTCGATGTAAACATCACACCGGCACGGTTGACTCCGGATACCTCGACTTTGCTGATTAAAGTATGGTCGGCATCGTTGACCAAAATGCCGCTGACTTTTCCGAAGTAGCTCAAGCCCTTCCGGTAAAAGTCCGGATTGGTATATTTAACAGAAAGATTCGCAATCGTTTTATGGCTTTGTCCATCCACCAAAATACCGGCAAATGCGCGAATATCATCGTGATTGGTATTGGGGTTGAACACACCGACCTGTGCTTTATCAAAGGTGATCAGCGTTTTGCCCATGCCCGAACCAAAAATACCTTTGACACCTGAATTATTGCCATTGATGACAATTTGATCGGAAATATAGTAAGTACCGTCCATGAACAGCATGGCTTTTTCTTTGTGTGCCGCAGTCAATGCCGCTTTGATGGCTGCCAAGCTGTCTTTTTTCCCGGTCGGATCTGCGCCAAAATCATTGACGTCGATGTATCTGCCAAATTCTTTCGATTGATGAACGGTGTAGTTGGAAACCTCCCCTTCTTTTACTTCATCTTGATGATTGGCTTGATGTTCGGCCTGTCTGGCAGTATGGGCTTCATTGGATTTTGAAGTATTGTGTTGAACCGTTTCTTTGTTGTCACCAGCCTGATTGTCTTCATGTTTGTGGGCAACCGTTACCGCTGGTGCTGAATGCGCCGCTTTACCGTTGGTTTGATGATGGTGTGCAACATCATTTTCAGTATGTTGCGCTTTCTCGGCAGCCTGTTTTTCAGCCAGGATTGCTTTGGTTTTAGCGGCAATTTCCGCTTGTTTGGCTGCATGTGCGGCTTTTGATTTTTCTAACGCTTCAGCCTGTCTTGCAGCCGATGCTGCTTTGGCTTTTTCCAAAGCTTCGGCTTGACGTACTGCAGCAGCGGCTTTTGCCTTTTCCATAGCTTCTGCATGTCTTGCAGCAGCGGCGGCAACAGCGGCCTGTCTAGCAGCTTGGTATTTTGCCATGACCTGCTCTTTGGCTGCTTGAGCTTCTGCCTGTTTGCGTGCAACAACATCAGCACGGAGAACCTGAGACATGATGGCCATTTCTTTGCTGGTTAATTTACTGCGGTCGGCAACCGGCGCCGGTTTGGTATTTTTTGAAGTATTGACTGCGGCAGTATCGGCAGAGGGCGTATGTTGCAGACCAAAAATTTTATCCTGTCCCCTCAATTGTTTAGGGAGGGCTGCTGCCAGATTCAGACCGCCAAAAGAATGGTCGTAAATCAATTTGTTCAACGCAGAAGGAGCATGGCCGGCATGATCTTGGCTTGCGGCTACTGCATGATTAGATTGAGAAGTTTGACTTTTAGTGTGAACTCTTGTTTGTCCGAGATTGAAGAAAGAGTACGTGGTTTTAGTTGACATAATATATTTTCCCTAGTTTAAAAGCCGCAGACTTGCGTCTGAGGCAACGAAAGCAATGCTTTCCTACCCTTTTTCAGCGATTTTTATATGTCGTTTGAATGATTTGAAATCATTTCCATCGTCATTTAAATAGCTGTAACGATTATTACTCATTCTAAAACCTCAAAACCTGACGCTCTTTTTTTAATCCTTCCGCCTTTTAAACATAAAACCGCACTTAAATATCCCTATAACATTCAGACGACTTTTCATGATCTTGTAAAAGTCATTCCAAAGCTCTCACTTTGAAACAGTCATCTTGTAATGTCACATTAATATATTAAACACTGCTTTACATTAAAAAACGAAAACCTAAGTCTATCAGAGTTCTAGAGTATCTATTTAGTTCACTGCGATGTCGATTTAAGTCCCTTTTTTCGACATTTTTCAGCAACTAAATATACCAAACGAGTAATGAAATGATTCTAGCATATTGAATTGGTATAATTATATTTTCATAACTTAGCAAATATTAAAATTTTTTAATTATTTGAAAAATAGAAAAATTTTTTTATTTTTTAGTTCAAATAGTGACTGTTTTTCACAACAACACACCAAACATCGGGATATTTTTTTACAAATAGCACGACAAAATCTGTTTACAAAATAAAAAGGTCGTCTGAAAAGAAATTTTCTTTCAGACGACCTTTGGATCTGTTCTATTAATACGAAATCAAATCAGCACACTTCAACCAACCAGCCATGTTTGTCTTCCGCCAAACCGTATTGGATGTCGGTCAAGGCTTTGCGCAAAGCGTAGCCGCGTTCTTGGCTCTTCACTTCGATTTCTTTGCCGTCGATGACAAAAGAGGTTACGGGCGAGATGACGGCGGCGGTACCAGTCAGAATCGCTTCCGCACCCTCTTCGACTGCGGCTTTGAGTTCGTCCACAGTGAAATTGCGTTCGCTGACGGTGTAGCCCAAGTCTTTGGCGACGGTCAGCACGGAATCTCGGGTAACGCCGTGGAGGAATTCGTCGGTCAACGGCTTGGTGATGATTTCGTTGCCTTTAATCAGGATAAAGTTGGACGCGCCGGTTTCCTGTACGTCACCGTTCGGGCAGAACAGGACTTGGTTTGCACCGTGTTCGGCTTTTGCCTTCAACACCCAAGGCATGGCAGAGGCGTAGTTGCCGCCGCATTTGACGCGGCCCATGTGCGGTGCGCAGCGGATGTGTTCGGTTTCAACCAAAATTTTCACGGGCGAACCGGCTTTGAAATAGTCGCCGACCGGAGACGCGAGGATATAGAGCAGCGCAGTTTCGGACGGCGAACCGGCTTTGCCGATAACGGGGTCGGTACCGATGAGCGTCGGGCGCAGATACAGCGCGGCAGGCGCATCGGGAATTTCGTCGGCGGCGCGTTTGACCAATTCGATCAGGGCATTCAGATAGGCTTCGGTTTCGGGGCGCGGCAGGTGCAAAATATCTGCGCTTTGCTGCATACGGGCGATGTTTGCCGTCGGGCGGAACAAGACGATTTTGCCGTTTGCCTGACGGAAGGCTTTTAAGCCTTCAAAGCATTCGCTGCCGTAATGCAGGGCGTGCGCGCCGGGCGCGAGGGTGAGGTCTGAGGAAGTTTGCCATTCGGTTGTCTGCCATTTGCCGTCCTTGTGGGCGATAACGGGCATTTGGGCGTGGAAGACGCTGCCGAACACGGCGGGTACGGGTCTGCTCATGGTGATTGCCTTTCTTATTCTGTTTGGTTCTGTTTAGATATTAAAAGTTGAAAGATACGCCTGTACGGATAGTTTTGACAAGTCCGAATACTTGTTTCGCAAACAGCTTTCGCCCAAGCCCTTGCCTGATAACGAAATACAGAAAACCATCCATTCCGATACGCATACGAATTGTCAGCAATCATGCCTACCGTGTACTACATATATAGTGGATTAAATTTAAATCAGGACAAGGTGACGAAGCCGCAGACAGTACAGATAGTACGGAACCGATTCACTTGGTGCTTC
>JVVZ01000167.1:0-8922 GCA_001062585.1 Neisseria meningitidis | reverse complement strand
GCGTTGCCTCGCCTTGCCGTACTGTCTGCGGCTTCGTCGCCTTGTCCTGATTTAGTTAATCCACTATACAAAGCGTTATGCCAATTCCAGCTGTTTTTCCAAGCTTTCCACCAGATTGTCGTCCAGTCCCAAGGCTTGCGACAGGCGGCTGAGGAAGACGATTTCTTTGCGGGACAAGTCTGCGCAGATCAATCGTGCCGCCAGATAGGTTTCCGCTGCCAATGCCTGATCGTTGCCGACGGCGGCGGCGAGTTCTTCTACTGTTGCCGGATTGGCGTATTCGGCGGCAAGCCATGCGGCGGTTTCGGGGTCGTCGCCGCTTTCACGGGCGATGACTTGTTTTTCCGCGTCGTCAATCAGACCGTCCGAAGCCGCGGCGGCAATCATGGTACACAAAATTACGCGGCTGTGTGTTTCGGCGAGCAGTCCGGCAGGCTCGAACGCGCCTTGCGGCACGGCTTCCTGCTGCTTGTTTTTCTGCCAGTTTTGATAACCCTGATACGCCAGATAACCCAAAGCCGCCACGGAGCCGACTTTGACCAGCGATTTGGCGGTTTTTTTCTTCATCAGCATGGACGCCAGTCCGCCGACCAAAGCGCCGCCGCCAAAAGAATTGAGCGGGCTGTCGGAAACGGATTTGCCGCTTTTTTGAACGGTTCCCAAGATTTGATTGAGCAGGTTGTTGAAGTTCATGATGATCCCCTCATGGTGGTCGGTTTGGGTCTGAAATGGAGGCTCGGGGTCGTCTGAAATCGGGATGGGCCGTTTCAGACGACCTGTTTACACAAGGCTCTTAACCGCGTACCCGCTCGATTTTCGCGCCGACTTTGCCGAGTTTTTTCTCGATGTGCTCGTAGCCGCGGTCGAGGTGGTAGATGCGTTCGACGATGGTTTCGCCGCCGGCGACCAAGCCTGCCATGACGAGGCTGGCGGAGGCGCGCAGGTCGGTCGCCATCACGACGGCGCCGGAGAGTTTTTCCACGCCTTTGACGAAGGCGGTGTTGCCTTCGGTGGTGATGTTCGCGCCCATGCGGTTGAGTTCGGGAACGTGCATGAAGCGGTTTTCAAAGATGGTTTCGACGACGCGGCTGTCGCCTTCGGCAACGGCGTTCATCGCCATAAACTGCGCCTGCATGTCGGTCGGGAAGCCGGGGTGGACGACGGTGCGGATGTCCACTGCTTTGGGACGCTGCTGCATGTCGATGGAAATCCAGTCGTCGCCCGCTTCGATGATCGCGCCTGCTTCGACGAGTTTGTCTAATACGGCTTCCATGGTTTTGGGGGCGGCGTTGCGCAGGACGACTTTGCCGCCGGTCATGGCGACGGCGCAGAGGAAGGTACCGGCTTCGATGCGGTCGGGTACGACGCTGTGTTCGCAGCCGTGCAGCTCTTTTACGCCTTCGACGGTCATGGTTGATGTGCCGATGCCGCTGATTTTCGCGCCCATTTTGACGAGGCATTCCGCCAAATCGACGACTTCGGGTTCGATGGCGCAGTTTTCGAGGATGGTCGTGCCTTCGGCGAGGGTTGCCGCCATCAGCAGGTTTTCCGTACCGCCGACGGTAACGACGTCCATGACGACGCGCGTGCCTTTCAGACGGCCTTTTGCTTTGACGTAGCCGTGTTCGATGGTGATTTCCGCCCCCATGGTTTCGAGGCCTTTGAGGTGCTGGTCAACAGGGCGCGAACCGATGGCGCAGCCGCCGGGCAGGCTGACTTGGGCTTCGCCGAAACGCGCCAGCGTCGGGCCGAGCACGAGGATGGAGGCGCGCATGGTTTTCACCAGTTCGTAGGGGGCGCAGGTGTTGTTGACGGTGCCGCCGTTGATTTCGAATTCGTGAATGTTGTCAGTCAAAACGCGCGCGCCCATGCCTTGCAGCAGTTTTTGGGTGGTTTTGACGTCGGCGAGCATGGGTACGTTTTTCAGGCGCAGGGTGCCGGAGGTCAAGAGTCCGGCACACATCAGCGGCAGGGCGGCGTTTTTCGCGCCGGATACGGTGATTTCGCCGTTGAGCGGGCCGTTGGCGGTGATTTTGAGTTTGTCCACAGTGTTTCTTTCGTTGTTAAGACAAGTCCCGACGGCGTTGCCGGCAGGACGGGATTCGTTTAGGTTCGGAATTATAAGGGATTTTGACGGTTTTTGCGGGCGGGCGGGGAGAATTCTTCCGAAGGGTGTTTACGGGGTACGAATGGTCGGAAGGGTCGTCTGAAAACTGTCGGGCGCAGTTTCGCAATGTCTGTTGGGACGCTGTCAAATCTGCGCTTTCAGACGACCTTTTTGCTGTGCGGCGGAATGAAGCCGCCGTTCCCCTCAAGCCTTGTCCGACAGGCTGTATCCGTCGGACAAGGATGGGCGGCGGGGTTATTCGGCACCGACGACGACAATGTGCAAATCTTCAGGTTTGACGCGGCGCTTCCAAGCGTCTTTGACTTGCGCCACGGTCAATTTGCCGATGGCTTTGGGGTAGGCTTCGAGATAGTCGTTGGGCAGGTTGTGGTAACCGATGATGCTGAGGTATTTCACCAGCTTGGCGTTGGAATCGAAACGCAGGGGGAAGCTGCCGATGATGTTGGCTTTGGCTTGTGCCAGTTCTTCTTCGGTCGGGCCTTCTTCGATGAATTGTTTGATGACTGCCTGAGCCTGTACGAGCGAATCTTTGGTGTTTTTCTTCTGGGTGGAATAGGCGATGGTGAACATACCCGCTTCGGTTGCCGGTTCGAGGTTGCTGTATACGCCGTAGGTGTAGCCGTAACGGTCGCGCAAAACTTTCATCAGGCGGCTGTCGAAACCGCCGCCGCCGAGGATGTAGTTGCCGGCAACCAAGGCGTAATAGTCGGGGTCGTGGCGTTTAATCAGCGGCATACCGAGCAAGACTTGCGCCTGTTCGCCGGCAAACGGGATGTTGCGGCGTTGTGCCGGATTGGGTTTGACGGGCGGGACGGTGTGGGCGGCTTTGCTGCGGTCGGGCAGGCCGTTCAACACGTTTTTCACAAGCTGGTCGGCTTGTTTGCGGTTGATGTCGCCGACGATGGCGACGATGGCGTTGTCTTTGCCGTAGCGGCTGCGGTGGAACGCGCGGATGTCGTCAAGGTTGACTTTGCGGATGCTCTCCGCGGTGACGTTGGCGCCGCTGCCGTATGGGTGGTCGGGATAGGCAAGTTTGGTCAGCGCGCGTCCGGCGGTAAAGTCGGGGGTGGTTTCCTGTTGCTGTAGGGTGGTCACCGCCTCTTTTTGACGGCGGTCGAACACGGCGGGGTCAAAACGGGGGTGCGTCAGGGATTGGTTGAGCAGTCCGGCGGCTTTTTTGAGCGTTTCGGGGCGGCTCAGGCTGCGCAAGACGGCGGCAGAGCTTTCCTGTCCGCTGTTGCTGCTGATTTGGGCGGCAATATCGTCGGCAGCGGCATTAAAGGCTTCTTCGTCCAGCTTTTCCGTGCCGTCGGTCAGCAGGGCGGCGGTGAATTCCGCCACTTCGCTTTTGCCTTCGGGGTTGAACACGCTGCCCGCGCCTTTGAAGTTGACCTGCATATCGACGATGGGGTTGTCGTGTTGCTCGACCAAAAGGACTTCTGTGCCGTTGCCGGTGGTCCAGCGTTGGATGTCCACGCCTGCCTGCGCGGCGGTGGAGAAGGCGAGGGCTAATATGAGGGGAAGGGATTTCATCGGATATTCCTTTGCGGTTTAACCCGGCTGCCGGGGCGGAAGGGCGGTTTGGTGCCGTATTCCGTCCCGTTCCGAGTCATGTGCCACTTCGGGCGGGGTCGGTTCGGAGGTCGTCTGAAAACGGGAAAAGCAGTTTCAGACGACCCCTTTGGTCGGTTTATTTAGGTTGAGGCTTGTTTGCCGCCTGAACAATCGGGTGGTACAGGATTTTCGGGTCGGGCATCACGACCACGGTCGCCAGGCGGTCATCCGTCAGCAGCTGCGCGGCGGCCTGCACATCTTCGACGCTGACGGCTTTCAGGCGGCGGCGGATTTCCGCTTCGTCGCTGTATTCGAAGCCGCGCGCCTCCAGCCGCCCGATGATGGAAGCCTGTGCTTCCATAGAGTCGCGCTCGTAGATTTCGGACGCTTCCGACTGCGCTTTGATGCGGTTCAGCTCTTCGGCGCTGACTCCGTTTTCGGCGATGTCTTTCAATTCGCGGCGCAATTCGGCGATGACGGCATCGACTTCGACGTTGTCCGCCGGCATGGCGAAGATGCTGAACAACGGCATTTCACGGCTGATCAGGTCGTAACTTGCGCCCGTACTCAAAGCCATCTGTTTGCCGCGTATCAGGTTTTTATCCAAGCGGCTGGACGAGTTGCCCGACAAGATTTCCGACAGGACATCCAGCGCATAGGGCAGTCTGTCGTCCAGACTTTCCAATCCGGGGACGCGGTAGTTCAAGCTGACCAAGGGTTGGCGCGTGACCACCGAGGTCGTCTGAAAATTCACAGGTTCGCGTTTGAACGGTTCGTTGGCAAGCATATTGCGGTCGGGCTGCTGCTTGGCGGGAATGTTGCCGAACAGTTCCGCCGCGGTTTTGAGCGTCTTCTTGGCATCGACATCGCCGACAATCACCAAAACGGCGTTGTTCGGCGCGTAATATTGCCGATACCAGTCGCGCAGGTCATCGGCTTTGAGCGTGTGCAAATCATCCATATAACCGATGACCGCGGCTTTCATCGAAGGCAGCGTAAAGCTGTTCAGATACACCTGTTCCCACAGCTTGCCGTCCGCCGTGTCTTCCGTACGTTGGCGGCGTTCTTCGCGGATGACGTTCATTTCATTTTGAAATTCTTCATCGCTGAAATTGAGGTTGTGCATCCGGTCGGCTTCGAGCTTCAACACTTCGGGCAGGTTTGCCGCCGCGATGTTTTCGTAATAAACCGTCTCGCTGCGGTTGGTGTAGGCATTGTTCTCTCCGCCCAAAGCGGCGACGCGGCGGTTGAACTCTCCCGAAGGTACGGCCTGCGTGCCTTTAAACATCATGTGTTCCAAGGCATGGCTCAAACCGCTTTTGCCCTGTTTTTCATCCACGCTGCCGACTTTATACCAAAGCTGCGACACGGCGACCGGCGCGCGGCGGTCTTCTTTCACAATAATCTTCAACCCGTTGGGCAGCGTTTGCGATACGGTCTGCGCCAGCGTGAGTACGGGCGCGGACAAAGCAAATATCAGGGCAAGATGGCGTAAGCTGTTCAATCTGGATTCCTCTCAGTCGGTCTGGCGCAGAGCAGTCTCTGCTTGAGTGCGAAATATTACCGAGAACGGGACGAAACGGCTGTCCGCCCGTTTCAGTCTGCGCTGAAGCGGGATCAATAAAAACGGTGATGAAGCCGCCGTTTTCGAGTGATTCTGCTTCAGCCCAAATATGCCGGAGAGACTTCAAATCAGGACAAGGCGCGGCAACGCCGTATCGCTTTGAAGTCAATCCTTTTATAGAACGTTGCAATGATAAACAGTTCCCATATGCGTAAACAAAAAGGTCGTCTGAAAATCAAAGATTGGGTTTTCAGACGACCCCTGCGTCACAAGATGGGCGTCACATTCAACCGGATTGTCCGTCCCCCTCCAATACCAATTCCATTACCGACACCGTCTCGCCGTTGTGCCGACAGGTCGCGATTTCACACCAGCCGTATTTCTCGTAAACCGACTGCACGTCCGGCGTATAAAGGTAAAGCTTGGGCAGGCGCATTTGGCGGGCGGCGGCGAGGCAGTGTCCAATCAACAGAGCGCCCACGCCCGTCCCCCTGTGTTCGGGCAAAACGAACACATCGCCCAGCCAATATTCGTATTGGGGAAACTCTTCCATATCGTGCCGTTTGAGCGCGGCCGAACCCAGCAGTGCGCCGTCCTTTCCGACGGCGGCAAACGCCAGCGGCAGGTTTTCACCGTTTAGGCATTCCGCGTAATAGGCGCGGATTTTCTCCATAGACGACCACGGCGCAAAGTCATGCCATTGCAGATAAAGCGCACGGGCGAGCGGTTCGACGTGTTCGGGGCGTAAAGGCGTGATGTTCATGAAGGGCATGATACGCCCGCGCCTTCCGCCTGAAAATGCCTCCTTTTTGCCGATACGTTTTCAGACGACCCCTGCTTAAATCAAAATGCGGTTTACCTGTGCAGCCTCAAACCTTTGCCATATGCCGTTTGACAAGCGTTTCAGATTCGGCTAAAAACCGAAAAATGTTTGGTATCGTAAACTCCTGTAAATCCTAGATGAAAGCATCGGATACGGGCGTTTCCCGCCAAACCCGCAGGGTGCGGCAGGCAATCCTTACGCCCGCGCCCGCTCTAAGAAAAATATTGAAAATGCCGGCGGGGCAGGCAGGTTTCCGCCGGGGCGGTCCGTCTGCCCAACCTCTGCCAACAGGAGAACTTTAATATGTCTGACAACCAGTCCGCCCGCAAGGAAAAAACCTTCTTCGGGCATCCCATCCAGCTCTCTACCCTGTTCCATATCGAATTGTGGGAACGTTTCTCGTTTTACGGGATGCAGGGTATCTTAATGATCTATCTCTATTACGCTGCCAATAAAGGCGGTTTGGGCATAAACGAGTCGCTCGCCGGCGGCATCGTCGGCGCATACGGCGGCAGCGTTTATTTGTCCACCATACTCGGCGCATGGCTTGCCGACCGGATTTGGGGCGCGGAGAGAACGCTGTTTATTTCCGGCATCGTGGTCATGCTCGGACACATCGTTTTGGCAATCGCACCGGGTCTGTACGGACTGCTATGCGGCTTGGTACTCATCGCACTGGGCAGCGGTGGTGTGAAATCGTCGGCAAGCTCGATGGTCGGCTCGCTTTATGAGGCGGATCACATGAAGCCGCTGCGCGATGCCGGTTTTTCCATTTTCTATATATCCATCAACATCGGCGGCTTTTTAGGCCCGCTCCTGACCGGCTTACTGCAAACGAAGATGGGTTTCCACTACGGCTTCGGCGCGGCGGCAGTCGGTATGGCTTTCGGGCTGTGGCGCTACTCTGCGGGACGCAAACTGCTGCCGCATATGCCTGCCCCCAATCCGCTGCGCCCTGAAAAAGTGCAGACCGCTGCGGCAGTCGCCGTGTTGATTGTCTTGATTGTCGGCAGCCTGATTGCCTCGGGTACGCTCAATTTGGACAACTTCTCCAAATTCCTGCTCGGCACGGTCATTCTAACCATTATCGCCTACTTCGCGCGCCTGCTTGGCAGCAGCCATGTGTCGTCTGAAAACAAACGCCAAATCATTGCCTATATTCCGCTGTTTTTGGCCATCTGCCTGTTTTGGTCGGTCTGGTTCCAAGTCTATACCGTGGCAACGGTGTATTTTGACAAAACGGTTGACCGCACCCTATTCGGCGGGACTGTCCCCGTCGCATGGAAAGATTCCATCCAAAGTATGTGGGTTGTCCTTTTCTCCGGCGTAATGGCGGCAATTTGGACGAAAATGGGCAAATATCAGCCGAAAACCCCGTTTAAATTCGCATTGGCGATGATTGTCGTCGGCGTATCCTATCTTGGATTCGTACCGTATATTTCATCGGAAACCCCCATGCCGATTATTGTGTTCGCGCTAATCCTGCTCGCCATCACCATAGGCGAACTGATGATCTCGCCGATTTCGCTTTCTATCGCCACCAAAATCGCTCCGCCCATGTTCAAAACCCAAATGGTCGCGCTCAACTTCTTGGGTCTCTCGGTAGGCTTCACTTTGGGCGGCGTGTTGTTCAAAGAAGGATTTGATAAGAAAGCCCCGCTGGATTTCTACTGGATGCTTTGCGGCATAGGCGTAATCACCGGTTTGGTATTATTGCTACTCGTACCTATTTTGAATAAAATGCTCAAAGGCGCGGATTAAATACTGATTCGTTAAGAAGGTCGTCTGAAATGCCGTTTCAGACGACCTGTTTTTAAGGACTTTGAACCCATGAAACCCAATACCTTCCTAATGCTCCTCCTGCTTGCCGGAGCAGCCCATGCCAACGACAGCACGGGTACAGTCAGCACAAGCGGCATCAAATATCTGAAAAATCCGCATATCGATATGCAGAGCGAAGATTTGTACATCAGCGAACACCAGATTCGCGTGCATTACCGGTTTAAAAACACCTCCTCGCAAGACATTACCGAAACCGTCCTTTTCCCTTTGCCGATTGTTCCTGCTTTCACCGATTCCGACTTTGCCGACACCAAAGGCTTGGTTGACAGCTTCCGAATTTACGCCGACGGCAAACTTGTCCGCCCGCAAGCCCACGTCCGTGCCTATTTTGAACGGAGTAACGGCTCGCTGGTGGACGTGACCGCTGATTTGAAAAAATGCGGTTTGAGCGATCAGGAATTGATGCACCCTTGGACGCAAAAGCAAGACGGTGAAAAAATCGACAGCAAAATCGGAGCCTGCCGCTCCGCCAAAGTCCAATCCATGCTGTCCAAACAGACGGATGAACTGTCCTATTGGTCGTCGCAGATTATTTACAGCTGGAAGCAAACCTTCAAAGCCGGCAGCGTCACCGAAATCAAACACCAATACACCCCGCTGGTCGGCGGCAGCTTCCTGCCTTCGCTTAAAGCCAAAGACAGCAAAGCATTCATAGATGAGTACTGCATGGATGAAAACTTCCTCAACAACTTTAAAAATGTGAAAGAAGAAAAGGTCTATCACCATTTGGGCTATATTCTGACTACGGGCGCCAACTGGGCAAAACCCATCGGTAAATTCACCCTGACCATAGATCGCGAGCCTAATACCGTGATTTCACTTTGTTGGGACAAATCCTTGCGCAAAGTAGGGCCGAACCGCTTCCAAGCAGTCAAAGAAAATTTCCTGCCGAAAAAAGACTTGGACATTATTTTCGTTTACGAAAAACCCTAAGCGGCATACATATAGTGGATTAACTAAATCAGGACAAGGCGAGGCAACGCCGTACCGGTTTAAAGTTAATCCACTATA
>JVVZ01000166.1:0-22814 GCA_001062585.1 Neisseria meningitidis | reverse complement strand
TGTCTGCGGCTTCGTCGCCTTGTCCTGATTTAAATTTAATCCACTATATTTTGGATAGATATTGGCACAATAGACTAAAGGTCGTCTGAAACCTAGCTTCAGACGACCTTTTTCCTTGATAAAGATGGACAGTTTGCCTTCTATACAATCCACTGAACTAGCCTGCCAGTTGCGGAAAAATGGATTTCAATCCCGCGACGATGATTTCTACGGAGACGGCGGCAAGCATCATGCCCATGATGCGGTTGAGGATGGTCAGTCCTGTCGTGCCCAGTTTTTTGCTGATTCGCCCGGCGACGATGAGGATAGCGTAGCAAATCAGGCTGACGAGGAAGCCTGCGGTAAGGATCAAAGCAATATCGCTGTAATTTTTGGCGGCTGAGGCGTAGATGATCACGGTAGAGATACCGCCCGGACCGATGGTGATGGGAATAGCGACGGGAACGACGGCGATGGCTTTGGCGTTTTTCTGGATGTGTGGTACAACGCCCTCTTCCTTGTCTCCACCGATATTTTGTTTGGCAGGGTTATCGTTGCCGTTCATCATGGAGATGGCGATAAGCAATACCAAAATACCGCCGCCGACTTGGAAAGAGCCGACGCTGATGCCTAAGATTTTCAATAACATTCCGCCCGTCAAGGTGAAGACGGCAATGACGATGAAGACGGCGAGCGCGGCGGTGCGGGCGATGCGGCGTTTTTCTTTGGTGCTGTGATCCTGCGTCAAATCAAGGTAAATCGAGAGCGCGCTGAACGGGTTGATCAGTACAAGGAAGGCAACCAAAAGCTTGCCGATTTCTACACCTAATTCCATTTTTTATTCCCTTATTGGTTTTTTGTAGAGACGTTTACGTCCGCTTTATCGTTAAATTCGTAGCGGCGTTTGGTTTTATGTTCGCTGGAAATGCCCATCAGCAGCGCAAGTACGGTCATGATGGAAAGCGTTGCAGTGCCGCCGTAGCTGACCAACGGCAGGGGGACGCCGACAACGGGCAAAATGCCGCTCACCATGCCCATGTTCACAAAGGCGTAGCAGAAAAAGGTCATGGTCAATGCGCCGGCAAGCGTGCGGCTGTAAAGCGATTGGGCTTTGGCGGCAATCAGCAGTCCGCGCGTCAGGATAACGAGGTAAACCAGCAGCAGCAAGATGTTGCCGATCAAACCGAATTCTTCGCCATATACGGCAAAAATGAAGTCGGTCGTGGACTCGGGAATGTAATCCAAATGCGTTTGTGTGCCGTTGAGCCAGCCTTTTCCCCAGACACCGCCGGAACCGATGGCAATCATGGATTGGATGATGTGGTAGCCTGCGCCCAAAGGGTCCTGCGTCGGGTCAAACAGCGTCAGGACGCGGGTTTTCTGATAGTCGTGCATCCCGTAGTTCCACAAAAGCGGCAATGCGGCAACAAAGGCAATGATGGCGGCAAAGATGACTTTCCACGGCAGGCCTGCGAAAAAGACGATGAAAATACCCGATGCCATAATCAAAACTGCCGTACCCAAGTCGGGCTGTTTCAAAATCAGCGCAACAGGGATGAGGATTAAAAGCATGGCGATGATGTAGTGAAACCATTTCAGACGACCTTCGTGCCGTTGGAAGTACCAAGCGACGGTCATGGGCAGGACGATTTTCATGATTTCGGACGGCTGGATGCGCGTGAAACCCAGCTCCAGCCAACGGGTAGAGCCATTGACGGTTACGCCCGCGACTTCGACGGCGACAAGCAGCAACACGCCAATCAGGTACATCGGCAGCGCAACCTTTGCGGCATCACGCGGCTTGAATGAGGCGACAAACCACAGCAGGGCGAAGCCGAAAACCGTATGCAGGGTTTTGTGTTCAAGCTGGCCGAAATCCTGCCCGTCCGCCGAATAGAGCAAAAACAGGCTCATGATGTAGATGGCGAGCATGGGGAAAAACAGCCACGGATCTATCGGAGCAGATACGGTGCGCTTGATTTTTGCCCACATTCCAACCGTTTCATTCATGATTTGCTTCCTCCTGTTTCAGACCGTAGGCTTTTTGGAATATGGTCGGCGGTTGGGGTTGTGTGCGGTGTTGTTGCGGTTCGGGCATTCCGCCTGCGTCGGGGTCGTCTGAAAATTGCTGCGGCTTGACATTGAGCATATAAAAATCGGTCAGGCTGCGGGCAAGCGGTGCGGCGTAGGCACCCCAGCCGCCGTTTTCCAGAATTACGGCAATGGCGATTTCAGGCTTCTCCAAGGGGGCGAACGAAATAAACCACGCATGGTCGCGGTGTTGCTCGCGCAAAGCTGCGGCGTTGTAACGACCGCCCTGCTTGATTTGCACAACCTGCGCCGTGCCCGTTTTGCCGCCCATGCTGTAAGCCAATCCGCCGCCGATGCGGTGTGCCGTACCGCCCGGTTTCAAGACTTTCTCCATCGCCTGTTTGACGTATTCGAAATTGTCTTGTTTGAACGGGATTTTGTATTCGGGATTGGGATTGATACGCGTGATTTTGCGTTTGTCGAAATCCAACAATTCTTTCACCAAATGCGGTTGATAAACCACGCCGTTATTGGCGAGCGAAGCGGTGGCGTGTGCCATTTGCAGCGGGGTGTAGGCGTTGTAGCCCTGCCCGATGCTGACCGAGACCATCTCGCCTGCGCGCCATTCTTTGGCGGTAGGATCGGACGATTTGGCAAAGCGTTTCGCCTTCCATTCGCGGCTAGGCAAAACGCCCGTATATTCGCTGGGGAGGTCGATGCCGGTTTTTTTACCGAACCCGAATTGCGCTAAATACGGCGATGCTTTGTCTATGCCCATTTCGTAGCCCAAGCGGTAGAAAAAGGTATCGGACGACACCTGTATCGCCTTGCTCAAATTCGCCGAACCGTGACCGCTGCGTACGGAATCTCGGAAGACGTGGCGGCTGCCGGGGATGCTCCATGCACCGGGCGCGGGAACGACCGTCGTTTGGGTAATTTTGCCGCTTTCCAGCAAAGCCATGCCCATAAACGGCTTAAACGTCGAGCCCGGCGGATACAGACCTTGCGTTACGCGGTTGACCAACGGTTTTTTCCAGTCATCATTCAAGGCTTTCCAAGTTTCGCTGTCGATGCCGTCGATAAAGAGGTTGGGATCGAAAGAAGGTTTGGAAACGAATGCCAATACCGTACCGTCTTGCGGATTGATAGCGACAATCGCCCCGCGCCTGTCTCCCAATATTTTATCCGCCTCTTGTTGCATGCGGATGTCCATGCCCAAGCGCAAAGTTTGTCCCATGCGTGAGGGTACGTTTTTCAAGACGCGCACAATATTGCCGTAAGCGTCTTTTTCCACTTCTTGATAGCCGGGCGTGCCATGAAGCTGCGGTTCGTAATATTTTTCCAGCCCCGATTTGCCGATGTGCGTGCTGCCGCGATAGAGTGCAGTCAAGCCCTCTTCTTCCAAAATTTCCTGATCTTTGTCGCTGATGCGACCGATGTAGCCTAAAAAGTGTGAAGTCAGCTTGCCATAAGGATACTCGCGGAAAGTACGCGAATTGACTTCTACGCCTTTAAATTCATTAAGATGCACGGACAATTTTGCCGCTTCTTCATCTGTCAGGCGTAGCTTAAGCGGGATGTTTTCAAATTTGCGGTAGCTTTCGCGATATTTGTGGAAACGCTTCAAATCGGTAGGCGTAATATCGACATACTTCCGCAGGGCTTCGATAACATCTTCCATCTTGCCTTCAATGCGGCTGGGGATGACTTCCAGAGAAAACACGGGATAGTTTTTTGCCAGCGGTACGCCGTTGACATCTACGATTTCGCCGCGGACGGGCGGAGTCGGAATTAATGTGATGCGGTTGCTGGATGCTTGCCCGGAAAAATCGTCATGCCGGAACACCTGCAAATAAACAAACCGCGCCACCAAAGCGGCAAACAAAACCACAATCAGGATAAACGCCACCAGCAGACGCAATAAAGAATCGGCTTGCGCCGCCTTTGCAGTCTGTGTTTTACCGCTACCGCCATTTTTCAGACGACGTTTCATAGTATTCAGTATGGACATGGTTTCACGTTATCTGTTGGCGCGATAAAAATTGGTCAGTACCAGCATCAACTGGCTCAAGAAAGGCCAAAGCAGCGCGCCTGCCAAAGGCGCGATGAAACTTTGCCAAGTGATGATTTGGTTGTTGAGGAACAGGCGCGCCGCCACCAAGACCGCCTGATGGCAGAACAATGCTGCCAATACCGCCCCGATCTGCATGATGTGGCCGTAGAGCATGATTTGACGGCGCGTGTTCAAGACGAAATACACCATGACCGTATAAGACAATGCGTGCAGCCCCAAAGTTGCTGCCGTTGCGGCATCGACTATCAAGCCGAGCAAAAACGCAATGCCCATGCCGACGCGTTGGGGATGGTGCATAGACCAATAAAGCAGCATCAGCGCAGTCAGTTCGGGCAGCCAAAAAAACACATCAAAGGGGAAAGGCATGAAATCGACAAGCATGGTTACGGCAAAACTTGCCGCAATCACGCCGACGGGCATGGCACGGTAGGAATCGTCAAAATCGTTCATGAATGATTTATTGGGAAGAATGGGAAGAAGACAGAACCAAAACAAAGCGGCTGCGGCGCAAGGCGGCAAACGGGGTCAGTTCTGTGTCGTAATAAGGCGTACCGGAAGCGCGGACGACTTTATCCACGCGGGCTACGGGAATGCCTGCCGGATAAATGCCATCCAAGCCGGAAGTAATCAAAACATCCTGCGGCTTCAAATCCGATCCTGTCGGGAAATAGCGCAAATCCAAACCCACGCCGTTGCCGTAGGCGAGATTGCGTTCGCCCGTACGCTCAACGGCAACGGGAACGATACTTTGTGCAGCCGCCATCAGCTCAACTTCCGCGCTGTTTGCATGAACCAATGTAATCCGCCCGATTAAACCGTTTTGGTCGATAACGGCATCGCCTGCCGCCACCCCTTCGCCACTGCCTTTATTGATAATCAAACGCTCGGACAGCGGGTCTTTGCCACTGGACAATACTTCAGCGCCGATGACATTGCTGATGCCTTTTTGTTGCAAGCCGTATAGCTTCTTCAGCTCCTGCAATTCGCTCAGATTGACCTTGTCACGTTGAAGCTGAATTTTCAGACGACCGTTTTCCTCCAAAAGGAGACGGTTTTGTTCCAACAGCTCGGTTTGTGATTGAGATTGGTTGGAAAAATATTGATAGAGACGGACCGGCTGGTTTGCCAGCCATTGCACCGGATAAAGAATCTCCGCCGCCGCAGTGCGCACGGGCTGCATCAGGTTGAAACGGCCGTCCGCCACCATAATGCCGGCACCCAGCAAAAGATACGCAATAAAACGAGGCAACAGCTTTTGGCCCTTTGCCTCGTCAAACCGTAAAGAAGAATGTTCCATTTCAGCCTGCCTTACGGGTTATCCACAAAGACGGCATTCCATTTGCCGATGTAATCCAGGGCTTTACCCGCACCATAAGCCACACAGTTCAAAGGCTGGTCGGCAATACCGACAGGCAGCCCCGTCGCATCCGCCAAAACCGTATCCATACCGTGCAGCAGCGCGCCACCGCCCGTCAACATAATTCCCCTGTCGGCAATATCGCCGGCCAATTCAGGCGGAGCCTGTTCCAAAGCAAGGCGCACGGCACGGATAATCTGATTAACCGTTTCGCTCAAAGCCTCGCGCACCTCTTCCGAAGTAATGGCAATCGATTTGGGCGTACCTTCCGCCAAATCGCGACCTTTAATCCGCATGGCGGTTTCGGTTGCAAAACCGGAGGCTGAACCGATTGTTTTCTTCAATTCCTCAGCCGTCGCTTCACCAATCAACACGCCGCGATGACGGCGCAGATAATGCACGATGCTCTTATCAAACTCATCACCTGCCGCACGGACGGAGGCAGAATAAGCCATACCGCCCAACGACAAAATGCCGATTTCCGTTGTGCCGCCGCCGATATCCACCACCATCGAACCGGCAGTATCCTCAATCGGCAAGCCTGCACCCAAAGCAGCCGCCATCGGCTCCTCAATCAAATGTACGGAAGATGCACCTGCGGCGAACGCGGAATCCAAAATCGCCTTGCGTTCCACTTGGGTTGCCCCGCCAGGCACGCAGATCACAACGCGCGGCGGCACAACCGAATTGCCTTGTATTGCTTTTTTAATCAACATACCCAGCATACGCTCGGCAATCGTAAAATCAGCAATCACCCCGTCCCGCATAGGACGGACGATTTCAATATTGCGCGGTGCGCGCCCCTGCATTTTCTTGGCTTCCGTACCCACAGCGACAATCTTGCTTTTACCGCCCGTACCCGATTGAACCGCCACCACAGACGGCTCGTCCAAAACAATGCCTTTACCACGCACATAAATCAACGTGTTCGCCGTACCCAAATCAATGGCGATATCGTTGGAGAAAAAACGGGATAAAAAACGAAACATAAAATACCTGAATATCGGCCCAGCACCGATTTTATTTAATTGTTATTCAAAATATTAAAAACATGGAAACAACGCCTTTTCAGACGACCTCCCCACTCCCCGTATGAAACGTATGGCGAAATCACACGCCGTTTGAGTAGTTTTCGGTTATAATTCCTCGTTTCATCGAAGAAGAACGCAATGATACCCCAATAAAGGGGCGTTTGCTATCAGACAAGGATTTTTTATGGCTTTAAGCTTAACCGATGTGGAAAAAATCGCCAAACTCTCACGCCTTTCGCTGACCGAGGAAGAAAAAGGCAAAACCCTCTCAGAATTGAACGACATTTTCGCCATGGTCGAAAAGATGCAAAGCGTGAATACAGACGGTATCGAGCCGATGGCACACCCCCACGAAGCCGCCCTGCGCCTGCGCGAAGATAAGGTTACCGAAACCGACCATGCCGCCGAATATCAAGCCGTCGCCCCTGAAGTGCGCAACCGCCTGTATATCGTGCCTCAGGTAATTGAAGAATAATTTTTTCAGACGACCTCATTATATTGAAATATGAAATCTAAACTTGGGTCGTCTGAAACTCGTTTTTTTCCTTCGAAATTTCAATCACTGTTCAGCCTACGTTTTCGGCAACACTTTTCCGAATATTTGCCTGAAAACAGAAACCGTCTCAAATTAGGAATCATGGCGCAATGACCCAATACACCCTCAAACAAACCAGCCAACTGCTGCAATCCAAGCAAATCTCCGCCGTCGAACTGGCAACCGAATACCTCGCCGCCATTGCTGCGCAGAACCCGGCAATCAACGGCTACATTACTCTCGACCAAGACAAAACCCTCGCCGAAGCCCGTGCCGCCGATGCTCGTATCGCTCAAGGCAACGCCACCGCGCTTACCGGCGTACCCATCGCCTACAAAGACATTTTCTGCCAAACAGGCTGGCGCAGCGCGTGCAGCTCCAAAATGTTGGACAACTTTGTCTCCCCCTACACTGCCACCGTCGTGCAAAACCTGCTCGACGAAGGCATGGTAACGCTTGGTCGTACCAATATGGACGAGTTTGCCATGGGCTCGACCAATGAAACCTCGTTCTACGGCGCGACTAAAAACCCATGGAATACCGAACACGTTCCCGGCGGTTCATCCGGCGGTTCCGCAGCCGTCGTTGCCGCACGCCTTGCCCCTGCCGCGCTCGGTTCGGACACCGGCGGTTCCATCCGCCAGCCTGCTTCACACTGTGGCATCACCGGTATCAAACCTACCTACGGCACGGTTTCCCGCTTCGGTATGGTTGCCTACGCCTCCAGTTTCGACCAAGCCGGCCCGATGGCGCAAACCGCCGAAGACTGCGCGATTTTGCTTAATGCAATGGCGAGCTTTGACGAGCGCGATTCCACCAGCTTGGAACGCAGCAAAGAAAACTACACCCGCGATTTGGACAAACCGCTCAAAGGCATGAAAATCGGCCTGCCTAAAGAATATTTCGGCGAAGGCGCGGATGCCGATGTGCAGGCTGCCTTGCAAAACGTCATTGACCTCTTAAAAGCGCAAGGTGCGGAAACCATTGAAGTTTCCCTGCCCCAAACCGCCCTGTCCATCCCCGCTTACTATGTCCTCGCTTCCGCCGAAGCCAGCACCAATCTTTCCCGCTACGACGGCGTGCGCTACGGCCACCGCGCCACCCAATTCGGCGACCTTGAAGAAATGTACAGCAACACCCGCGCCGAAGGCTTCGGCAGCGAAGTCAAACGCCGCATCATGATTGGCACTTATGTGTTGTCGCACGGCTACTACGATGCCTATTACCTGAAAGCCCAAAAACTGCGCCGCCTTGTTGCCAACGATTTTCAGACGGCCTTCGCGCAATGTGATTTCATCCTCGCCCCGACTGCACCTACCGCCGCCCCCAAACTCGGCAGCGACATCCACGACCCCGTGCAGATGTACCTTTCCGACATCTACACCATCGCCGTGAATCTGGCCGGTTTGCCCGCCCTGACCCTGCCTGCCGGTTTCAGCAACAGCGGACTACCCATCGGCGTGCAGTTCATCGGCAACCACTTCTCAGAAGCCAAAATTCTTGGCGCAGCGCATCAAGTACAGTTGGCAAGTGATTGGCATACGAAAGCACCGGAGTAGAATTTATTAGTAGAAATTATCCAAAAATAAAATCCAGATTTCAGGCTGTTGTTTTCAGATGATCTAAAAAAAGAAAACCGTCTAATTTCCAGCAGTCTGAAACTAACAAAATTACTAAAATAATGGAATATTACGATTACTTTTCCCCAAAATTTTGGCAATTCTTATGGGGTTTATGGCAGACAACGGGGCTGGAAATATCTACAAGCATTGTGTTATTTCTGCTGTACTGGCTCATCCTTTCTGTACTTGTTACGTACATTTTGTGGCGTAAACGTCCAAAAACGCCGCATTTTTGGCGAAAACATTTATTACTCAATAGCATTATCTGCCTACCTTTGAGTTTGTTTATCAACCTTGGTTACATAGTCATGCGTTTTATTATGCCGGCTCGCAATCAAGCGGCATATTACGGACAGTTGACGTTGCATCCGCTGGAACAAACATTTGTTACATTATTTAATGTTATTTATTCTTACGAATGGCTGTTCCTCGTATCTGCTGTGGCTGCTGTGAATGTATTGCTACTGGCTATTTGGCGTAAAAAGCTTTTTAAACAATCATCGCCATCCTGAATGCAAGCAGGTTTCTATGTATTAAGGAAACTTAAACTATGCCTTGGGAAACAGTAATCAGCTTAAGAATTTACGTCCAGTTCAACACACAATCCAAAATATTCAGCGACGCACCGACCGAATTTGGCGCGGAATCTGATGTGTATACCTGCGCAGAGGGAAGGTATAATGCCGGAGCAGTTTGTTTTTCCAGATTTCAAGACCGTATATAAAGATGCACCGAAATTTCAAATCCAGCATTTGAAATTCTCCTTACGCAGATTGTTTACACGGCGACAAGTCAAAGATTTTGAAACATTTGTCAACGCCTCCGCGCCTCGCCGTACCTTTTTTCAAAGGCGGCCGCAAGATGCCTATCCATTGATACACGCCTTTGTCGACCAGCGTTTCAACAGACGGCGCAGGCTGCAAGTTATGAAAGAAGACCTGCTGGCAGCCGAAAAACTGTTCGGACAGGAAACGCTCGCCAATATGACGACACGCAAATTCCATGTCGTTCTGGCGCATCTTTCAGACGACCTGACTTTATGGCTGAACCGAAACGATAATTGCGTGGATGAAGGAATGTGGTCGCTATCCTTGCGCGACAGTGAAGGAAAACGTCTCTACATGGCAACTTTCGCCTTAGTTGACGGCAAATTGCTGGCCGCTTCTATCCAAGGCCCCGCAGGGGAAGAAGCTAAAGACCTTGTGCGCAGCCTGACCAAACAACTCCACGGCCTACGTCCGCAGCAGCTGATGGTAACCGCCCTGCAATGTTTTTCGGCATCGCTCAATTTGGGCGGCGTTGTCGGCATTGCCCAAGAGCATCAGGTCAAACTGCGCTGGCGGCTGAAGAAACGGGTCAAAATGAATTACGACCTGTTTTGGCAGGAGAACGGCGCAACGCTCGAAAGCGACGGCTACTGGCATCTGCCGCAAATCCCGCCGCGAAAAGACTTGGCGGAAATCGAAAGTAAAAAGCGTTCAATGTACCGCAAACGTTACCAAATGCTGGATAACATGGCGGCCGAGATGCAAGCTTGCTTTCAGAAAACTTGATTCTGCGTTTTCAGACGACCTTTGCCATTTGAAAAACAAACAGGTCGTCTGAAAACGGCTGACCACTTTATATTATCGACATCAAAAGAAAGAACCCCTTATGACCTGGGAAACAGTAATCGGCTTGGAAATTCACGTCCAGCTCAACACACAATCCAAAATCTTCAGCGGCGCATCGACTGCGTTTGGTGCGGAACCCAATGCGCACGCCAGCGTGGTGGAATGCGCGCTGCCGGGCGTGCTGCCGGTAATGAACCGCGAAGTCGTTGAAAAAGCCATCAAATTGGGCTTGGCGTTGGATGCGAAAATCAATCAGAAAAACGTGTTCGACCGCAAAAACTACTTCTACCCCGACTTGCCCAAAGGCTATCAAATCAGCCAGTTGGATTTACCGATTGTCGAATACGGCAAACTGGAAATTGTGGTCGGCGACGATGTAAAAACCATCAACGTAACCCGTGCGCACATGGAAGAAGACGCGGGCAAATCCGTGCATGAAGGCTTGAACGGTGCAACCGGCATCGACTTGAACCGTGCCGGCACGCCGCTGTTGGAAGTGGTATCCGAGCCCGAAATGCGTTCCGCCGCCGAAGCCGTTGCTTACGCCAAAGCCTTGCACAGCTTGGTAACATGGCTGGACATTTGTGACGGCAATATGGCGGAAGGCTCGTTCCGCGTCGATGCCAACGTATCCGTGCGCCCGAAAGGTCAAGCGGAATTCGGCACGCGCCGCGAGATTAAAAACCTCAATTCCTTCCGTTTCTTAGAGCAGGCGATTAATTACGAAGTGGAAGCGCAAATCGAAATTTTGGAAGACGGCGGCAAAGTACAGCAGGCAACCATGTTGTTTGACCCGGAAAAAGGCGAAACCCGCGTGATGCGTTTGAAAGAAGACGCGCACGACTACCGCTACTTCCCCGACCCCGATTTGCTGCCAGTCATCATTTCAGACGACCAGTTGCAAAAAGCCAAAGAAGAAATGCCAGAGCTGCCGAAAGAAATGGCGGCGCGTTTCGTGGCGGATTACGGCGTATCCGACTACGACGCGCGCCTACTCACCGCCAGCCGCGTGCAGGCTGCCTATTTTGAAGAAGCCGCCAAAGCCAGCGGACAAGGCAAGCTGACTGCCAACTGGATGAACGGCGAACTCGCCGCCACGCTGAACAAAGAGGGCGTGGAACTCGCCGACAGCCCGATTACCGCCCCGCGCCTCGCCGCGCTGGTAGGCAAAATCGCCGACGGTACTTTAAGCAGCAAATTGGCGAAAAAAGCCTTCGAAGCCATGTGGGCGGAACCCGAAGCCACCATTGCCGAAATCATTGAAAAACACGGCTTGCAGCAAATGACCGATACCGGCGCGATTGAAGCCATGGTGGACGAAGTGCTGGCAAACAACGCCAAAGCCGTGGAACAATTTAAATCCGGCAACGAAAAAGCCCTGAATGCGATTGTGGGACAAGTGATGAAGGCCAGCAAAGGCAAAGCGAATCCCGCACAGGTGCAGGAATTGGTTAGAGCGAAGTTGGGGTAAACAAGGTGCAGGCTGCCTGAAAAACGATAAAAGGGTTTTCAGGCAGCCTGAAACCGTTTTTAAACCGGAAAAGGAAAATGCAATGAAAACCGTCGTCGTTATTATCTTGGAACAGTTTGCCGACTGGGAATCCACTTTGCTGACTCCTGTTTTACAACAATTTGCAGGCTATACCGTCCGCTACGTTTCCACCGACCGAAATCCGAAAACATCCATGGGTAATCTACGCGTTCAGCCCGATTTAACCTTGGACGAACTGCCGCCCGACACCGCCGCTTTGATTCTAAACGGCGCAACCCAATCGTGGCGCGATTTATCCGATGAAAACCGCCTAAAAATTGCCGACTTGGTTCGCACGTTTAAGCAGCAGGGCAAGATTGTGGGCGGTATTTGTGAAGGTACCTATTTTCTTGCCGCTAACGGTCTGTTGAACGACTGCCGCCACACCGCCAACAGCTTGGCTGCCATTGCCGATTTACCCGAATACACTAACCGGCAGGCTTATGTGGAAACCAAACGCGAAGCCGTGCGGGACGGCAACGTTATTACCGCCAACGGCACGGCTTTTGTCGATTTTGCTCTCCAAATTTTGTCTGCCTTGGGTGATATTCCCGAAGACCTTATCGCCCGATGCAGGGAAATGTGGCAGTAGTAAAGTAGAGGAAATACTGACCGTTCACACGTTCTACATTCAAAGGTCAGCGTGACATGTGCCTGTATTGGTGGTTCGCATGGCAAGGCGGTCAAACTTATGCATTGGGCTCAAACCGTATCCGTTAATGCACTTGCAGTGAAACTCCAAGCCGGATATTCATGTCCGACTTGCGAACTCATTACCCGGAGGTCGTCTGAAAATGAAAACAGGCTTTCAGACGACCCTTTTTTATAGTAGATTAAAACCTAATCTTTTTTGTCCTTTTCCCATCCCCCAATCTATTCAAACCACACCAAGCTATGACCCATACCATTACCCTACCCGACCAAACCACCTTTACCGCCAACGACGGCGAAACGGTTTTAGCCGCTGCCGCCCGTCAAAACCTCAATCTGCCCCATTCCTGCAAAAGCGGTGCCTGCGGGCAATGCAAAGCCGAACTGGTGAGCGGCGATATTCAAATGGGCGAACACTCGGAACAGGCCTTATCCGAAGCAGAAAAAGCCCAAGGCAAGATTTTGATGTGCTGCACCACCGCGCAAAGCGACATCAGCATCAACATCCCCGGCTACAACGCCAACTCGCTACCCGTCCGCACCCTGCCCGCCCGTATTGAAAGCATGGTTTTCAAACACGATGTCGCCCTCCTGAAACTTGCCCTGCCCAAAGCCCCGCCGTTTGCTTTCTATGCCGGGCAATATATTGATTTACTGCTGCCGGGCAACGTCAGCCGCAGCTACTCCATCGCCAATTCGCCCGACCAAGAAGGCATTTTGGAACTGCACATCCGCAGGCGCGAAAACGGCGTCTGTTCGGAAATGATTTTCGGCAGCGAACCCAAAGTCAAAGAAAAAGGCATCGTCCGCATCAAAGGCCCGCTCGGTTCGTTTACCTTGCAAGAAGGCAGCGGCAAACCCATCATCCTTCTGGCAACCGGTACAGGCTATGCCCCCATCCGCAGCATCCTGCTCGACCTTATCCGCCAAGACAGCAGTCGCGCCGTCCATTTCTACTGGGGCGCGCGTCACCAAGATGATTTGTACGCACTCGAAGAAGCTCAAGAACTGACAGGTCGTCTGAAAAACGCCCGCTTCACCCCCGTCCTATCAAAAGCCGATGAGGGCTGGCAAGGCGAAAAAGGATACGTCCAAACCTCCGCCGCAAAAGATTATCCCGACTTGAGCGGTTACGAAGTTTATGCCTGCGGTTCCGTCGCCATGACCGAAAGTGCGAAATCCGTGTTAACTGCGCAATGCAGCCTGCCTGAGACAACCTTCTATTCGGATGCGTTTTCGCCCGCGCAATAGATATACCCGCGCAAATCTAATCCTGCCGCAACCGCAAAAGGCTTGGGAACTGAGTTGTCTTAAAAAATAATGTGCCGATGTCATCGAAAAATTTTTCAGACGACCTCGGCACATTATTTTGTCAAAAGGTCGTCTGAAAACGAATTTAGTGGGATTACTCAGGTTTTCAGACGACCTTCGGATTTGGGCGAACCTTATTCCGCTACCGTTTTGCGAATAAGCTTTTCAGCATTGGCGAGCGTGTTTTCCACTTCGGCAAACTGAATTTTGCTGCCCGACACCAGCGCGCGCGTGTCGTTGAATACGACTTGGACTGCGCCGTCAGTTTCGGTAACGAGGACGCGCAACGGCAGTTGCAGGGCGAAGGCGGGGTCTTTTTGCATCAGCGGCGTGCCGGCTTTGGGCGTGCCGAAGACGATGACTTTCGCGGGCTGCATGTCCAAACCGCTTTGACGCGCGGCAGCTTGGTGGTCGATGACGGCGAACACGGTCATGCCTTTTTCTTTGACGGCGGTTTCCAAACGGCGGACGGTATCGTCGAAACTGTATTTGCTGATGGCGGTATGGGTTTGATTCATGGCGGAACTTTGTCGGGAATCGGGTTGTCGGGCGGCATAGCCGCCGTGTGAAGCGCAGGCGGTCAGGGCGGCGAGGATGGCGGCTGCGGCGAAGGTGCGTATCGGTTTCATATTTTTCCTTGGATAAAAGGTCGTCTGAAACGTTTCAGACGACCTTGTTGCTGGTTATTTCAAACCTTTTTTCACCAAGTCTTCGTAACCGCCGTGGTTGGTTACGTTGGTGTAGCCTGCTTTTTTCAACTCAGTAAGCGCGGCTTCGGCACGGCGGCCGCTGCGGCAGTAGAGGTTGACGGGCGCATTTTTGTCGGGGCTGACGCTTTTGATGCGTTCGACGATTTGGTCGTGCGGAATATTGACCGCGCCTTGCAGGTGGCCGGATTTGAATTCTTCTTCGGAACGTACGTCAATCCATACGCCTTTTGCTTTGGCAGGTTGCGCGCCGGCGACTTTGGCGGCGGGCGCGGCATAGGATACGGCGGCAGGCAGGACAAGTGCGGCGGCAGTCAGCGCGGCAGTCAGCAATTTTTTCATGGTCGTTTCTCCAAACGGTTGAACAAAAATATCAATCTAAACGGTTCGGCGGCAAAAAGCAATGCCCGTCAGCAGAAGGGTCGTCTGAAACGGGAGTTGTTTTCAGACGACCCTTTGATACAAAATCAACGCTGTGCGTCAACCGCTTCCAGAGCGCGCAGGGCATAAGTGTAGGCTGCGCCTGCGTTCAGGGAGATAGCGGTCGCCAGCGCGCCGGCGATTTCGCTTTCAGTCGCGCCCGCCTTGGCGGCTGCGGCGGCGTGTACGCTGATGCAGCTTTCGCAACGGGTAGTGATGGCGACGGCGAGGGCAATCAGCTCGCGGGTTTTCGCATCCAATGCTTCGGCTGCGGCGGCTTGTTCCAGCGCGCCGTAGGCTTGCAGCATTTTAGGGTGGTTTTTACCCAGCTCGCCGAATGATTTTTTAACGTGTGCGGTGTGTTCGGGCCAATTTTGAAACATTTTGATTTCCTTTCCAATGTGTTTGAAATGAAGGATGTTGCACTTTTTTACATCCGATGAATGGCATTATTGCAATAATTTGACTATTATAATCGTCAAATCATCTCATTCGCTTGCAAAAAACACTTATGGACACTTTGGACAAACTCATCGAACTGGCGCAAATCACCGGCAGTGTGGACATACAGTGCCTGTTCCGCGACAAATGGTACGCCCCGCACGAACGCAGGCGTGCGCACGGCATCGCGCACCTCGTCGTCGCCGGAGAAAGCTACATCAAAATCGAAGGCGAACCCGAAGCACGTCTCTTGCAAACCGGCGACCTTATCTTTTTTCCGCGCAGCGCGGAACATATCATCAGCAGCGAAGCGGACTGCAACAACTGCGGCGATACCATTCATATCATCAACGACGGCGCGTTTACCATCGAATCTTCAGGCAGCGGCGGTGAAAAAGGGCTGGATTTGTTCTGCGCCCGTTTCGAATACGACGAACACGCCGACATCATGCACGACCTACCCGAAACCGTCCTTATCAAGATGGACCATCCCTCGCTGCAATGCCTCATTTCCATGTTGCAATACGAAAGCGCACACACGCTTTCCGGCTCGCGCGCCATCGTCAATGCCCTCTCCTCCGTACTCCTCGTCCTCATCGTCCGCGCCCATCTCGAACAAGGCGGAGAAGCACCTTTGGGTGGCATACTCAACGGCCTGCGCGACAAACGCCTGCGCCAGCTCATCCAAACCGTCGTCAGCCGCCCAGAAGACGAATGGAACATCGAAAAAATGACCGCGCTTGCCAACCTTTCCCGCGCCCAGCTCATGCGCCTGTTCAAACAGCAAACCGGCATCAGCCCCCACGCCTTCGTCAACCTCATCCGCCTTCGCCAAGCCGCCGTTCTGCTGCGGCAAACCGCCGATTCCGTCTTATCCGTCGCACTGAACGTCGGTTTCCAATCCGAAACCCACTTTGGCAAAGCGTTTAAAAAACAATACGGGATTTCGCCGGGACAATATCGGAAAAATGAAACGGCAGATGAAAAACAAAGCCAGCCGCTTGAAGGCATTTGAACCCGAAAGGTCGTCTGAAAACGGCTAAGTCAAAAGCGTCATAACCCTTTGATTTATCGTTCAGCCATTGTGATACTGCGGAAAATCCTGTTTGGATACACCGTTTATTTGCCTATATAATCCATTTTTCCCTTTTCAGACGACCTCTTATGCTCAGCTACCGCCACGCCTTCCATGCCGGCAACCATGCCGATATGATCAAGCATTTCATCCTGTTCCTGACGCTTGATTACTTCAATCAAAAAGACAAGCCCTATTGGTATATCGATACCCACAGCGGCGCGGGTTTATATGACTTGAGCGGCAGCGAAGCGCAAAAAGTCGGCGAATACAAACAAGGCATCCGGTTGCTCCAAGAGGCGGAACATCTGCCGCCCGAGCTGTCCGCCTTCATTGCCCGCCTGAATACCATACTCCCACAAAAGCAACTCTATTGCGGTTCGCCGTGGCTTGCCCAAGTCCTGACGCGCGACAGCGACAAACTGCGTTTGTTTGAGCTGCACCCTGCCGATTTCCAATATCTGAAAAACAATATGGAAGAAGCGCGTTTGGGCAGGCGTGGGCAAATAATGCAGGCAGACGGTTTTCGCGGTCTGATTTCGCTGCTGCCGCCACCACCGCGCCGTGCTGTTGTCCTGATAGACCCTCCGTATGAAGAAAAACAAGACTATCAGCGCGTTGTCCAAACTTTAAAAGACGCGCTCAAACGCTTTGAGCAGGGTTGTTATATGGTTTGGTATCCCTGCTTGAGCCGAGAAGAAAGCCGCAAGCTGCCCGAGCAGCTGCAAAAGCTGATGCCCGAGAGCTACCTGCACGCCGAGCTGCACGTCCACACCCCGCGTCCGGACGGATTCGGGATGCACGGCAGCGGCATGTTTATCATCAACCCGCCCTACCTGCTGCCGGAACTGCTGAAAAACAACCTTCCCGCGTTGACCGACATACTGGCACAAGACGACGGCGCGCGCTTCGTCTTAAACAGTTGCATAAAATAATCGATATTATCCCGTCGAACCAAGATACCGGCGGGAAATCCTGTGGCATGGGCTTCCGATTTAAACTACAATTCACTACATTGTTTTCACGCTTTCAAATCATGACGATCAGACATCCCGCTTCATTGCTTTTGGCTTCCCTTTGCACGCTTTTTCTATGCTCCTGCGAACGTTCGGTTCAAGATACGGTACAAGAAACCTTCGGCGAAGAATTGCGCGGCCATTTCATCAGCAGTGCGACAGCCATCTGCGTGGAAAAAGCGCCGAAAAGCAGCGCGATACCGTCTGATACCATACAGCAAATCTGTTCGTGCGCTTCGGAAAAAACCGCAGACCAGATATCCATCGACGATATGTCGAAACTGATCGGCGGCGAAGTCGGCGGCGAGTTGAAAACCAAAATCAAACAAAGCGCGGTCGAATGCGCCAAAGAAATGATAGGCGCCGCCTCCGCACCTTCAAGCAAAAAATAAATACCGACCTCGTCTGAAAACCATTTTCAGACGACCTTTTCTTTTTTATAGCCAGAAACCGAGTCCGATATGAAAACATTAGCGCAATTCCTACCGCAGCATTTACAGCAAAACAGCATTCCTGCCGAATTGGGCAGCGTCCTCGAATCCATTGTCGCCGCCTGCTCCGACATCAGCGGCAAAGTCCGCTTGGGCGCACTCGCCGGCGTGTTGGGCATGGCGGGGACGGGCAATATTCAGGGCGAAGATCAGAAAAAGCTGGATGTGATTGCCAACGATATCCTGATTGACGTCTTGAAAAACAACGCCCATGTCGCCGGTTTGGCAAGCGAGGAAGAGGATACTTTTGTAGCAGCCAACGAAAACGGCGGCTATCTCGTCCTGTTCGACCCTCTGGACGGCTCGTCCAATATCGACGTCAATATTTCCGTCGGCACGATTTTTTCCGTACTTACCAAGCCCGAAGGTCGTCTGAATACCGAATCCTTCCTGCAAAAAGGCTGTGACCAAGTGGCGGCAGGTTATGTTTTGTACGGTCCGCAAACCCAATTGGTGTTTACTTTGAAACACGGCGTTTTCGTGTTTACGCTCAACGAAAACAACGAATTCGTCCTGACCAAAGAAAATCCGCAAGTTCCGGCATCGACCAAAGAGTTTGCCATCAATATGTCCAACGCCCGCCACTGGCAAGCCCCTATGCAGCAATATATTAACGAGCTGCTGGCAGGCGATACGGGCGTTCGCGGTAAAAATTACAATATGCGCTGGGTGGCGAGCATGGTCGCAGAAATCCACCGCATCCTGATGCGCGGCGGCGTATTCATGTATCCTCAAGACAAACGCGATCCGTCCAAACCCGGCAAGCTGCGCCTGATGTACGAAGCCAACCCGATGAGCCTGATTTTGGAACAGGCAGGCGCGGCGGCAAGCAATGCTTTGGAAAACATGCTCGACATTATTCCCACGGGTCTGCACCAACGCGTAGCCGTCGTCATGGGCAGCCGCGAGGAAGTCGAATATGTCGGCAAGCTGCATCAAAAATAAGATGTTGAGTTTGTAGGCTATCCTGCCATAAAAAGGTCGTCTGAAAATCCGTTTCAGCATTCTCTATGAACGTTGAAACAGGTTTTCAGACGACCTTTTGTGTATTTGGTATTTGGGTATTGGCAAGGCCTGCTGTTTAACAAGCCTTGAATCATCTGCGGGCCGTTATGACCTTTCGCCTAAAATCATCGAGCCTATGCCCGCATCGGTGAAAATTTCCAGCAAAAGCGCGTTGGGCAGGCGGCCATCGATGATGTGGGTCGCTTTGACGCCGTTACTTGCTGCTTCGACGGCGGAGCTGATTTTGGGCAACATACCGCCGTAGAGCGTGCCGTCTGCGATTAATTCGCCGATACGGCTTGGTGTGAGATTGGTCAGCAGGTTGCCTTCTTTGTCCATCACGCCGGCGATATTGGTCATCATCAGCAACTTTTCCGCGTTCAACTCTTCCGCCAGTTTGCCTGCGACCAAATCCGCGTTGATGTTGAAGGCTTCGCCTTTTGCGCCGACGCCGATGGGTGCGACGACGGGGATACAGCCGCGTTCGATCAATCCTTCAATCAGGCGCACGTCTATGCTTTCGACCGTGCCGACTTGTCCGATGTCCACACCTGCCCGTTCGGGCGTATCGACCAGCAGTTTTTTCGCTTTGATGAAGTGGTTATCGCGCCCGGTGACGCCGACCGCGCGTCCTCCTTGCAAATTAATCAGCGAGACGATTTCTTTATTCACATGGCCGCCCAACACCATTTCGACGATGTCCATCGTTTCGCCGTCGGTCACGCGCATGCCTTGCACGAATTCGCCTTTTTTACCGATTTTTTCCAACATTTCATTAATTTGCGGGCCACCGCCGTGGACGATGACGGGATGGATGCCCACCAGTTTGAGCAAAACGACATCGCGGGCGAAACCTTCTTTCAAAGCAGGCTCGGTCATAGCGTTGCCGCCGTATTTGATGACGATGACGGAGCCGGAAAAACGGCGGATATACGGCAGGGCTTCGGCTAAAATGCGCGCTTTGTCGGCTGCGGAAATGGGGTGGGATTCGCTCATAATCGTGTCTCATTATTAACAATTTAATCATTATAGCGGATTACCTTTGAATCAGTAAAAATCAGCTTCGCAACTGTTTGCTGCCTCGCCGTCTTGTCCTGATTTAAAGTGAATCTGCCCTATCTTAACGTCAAAGGTCGTCTGAAACAACATTCCCCGCCCCTTATCGGTTGAGGACGCGCCCGTCGGAATGGTAGAATCAACGGATTCGGGCATATCGGTTTGCCGTCGCCGACGGATGCGGTATTGCCCACACATTTTCTCAAACAACGGTTATCCGGTTCGCCTGATATACCGAGGACTTTCCCATGATTAAAATCAGCACTCAATTTGACGCCGGCTCCGTCATCGTCAAAGACCTGACCGACCCTGCCAATATCCGCCTCGCCCTGCGTCCGGACAACGCTTCCGATTTCGCCCAATGGTTTTACTTCCGCCTGCAAGGTGCGGCCTACCAGAATTGCGTGATGCACTTTGAAAACGCGGCGGATTCGGCTTATCCGCAAGGCTGGGAAGATTATCAGGCGTGCGCCTCTTACGACCGTCAAAATTGGTTCCGCGTCCCGACCGAATACGAAAACGGCGTGCTGACCATCAACCATACGCCGCTCTCCAACAGCGTTTACTACGCCTATTTCGAGCCCTACTCCCACGAGCAGCATTTAAACCTCTTGGGCGACGCGCAAGGCAGCGGGCTTTGCCGCATCGACGACTTGGGCAGCACCGTACAAGGCCGCGACATCAACCTGCTGACCATCGGCAACCAAGTTGAAAGCGACATGAAAATCTGGATTATCGCGCGTCAGCATCCGGGCGAAACGATGGCGGAATGGTTTATCGAAGGCCTGCTCGGCCGCCTGCTCGATCCGCAAGACCCGACTGCACGCACCCTGCTCGACCGCGCCACGTTCTACATCGTGCCGAACATGAACCCCGACGGCTCGGTATTGGGCAACCTGCGCACCAATGCCGCCGGCGCAAACCTCAACCGCGAATGGGAAAACCCGACACTGGAAAAAAGCCCGGAAGTCTTCCTCGTGCGCGAAAAAATGCTGGAAACCGGCGTGGATTTGTTCTTAGACATTCACGGCGACGAAGCATTGCCGTTTGTCTTTGTCGCCGGTACGGAAGGCGTGCCGAACTACAATCCGCGCATTGCCGCGCTGGAAACTCAGTTCAAAACCGCTCTGCTCTCCGCCAGTCCCGACTTCCAAGACGAATACGGCTATGAAAAAGACGCGCCCGGTCAGGCTAACATGACGCTCGCGACCAACTGGGTGGGTAATCATTTCGACTGCCTCGCCTATACGCTCGAAATGCCGTTTAAAGACAACGCCAACTTGCCCGACGACGACTTCGGTTGGAACGGCCAACGCTCCCTGCGTTTGGGCGAAGCCATGTTGTCTGCCGTCTTGAACGTTGTCGATGATTTACGATAATTATTTTTCTCTATCACACAAAAGGTCGTCTGAAAATCCCAATCGGCATTTTCAGACGACCTTTGTCGGGCTAAAACACATAAACCGCCCTTCCCATAAGGAACACACATCATGATGATACATCCGAAGTTCAATCCTGTTGCAATCAGTATTGACCCTATCGCCATCCGCTGGTATGCCCTCAGCTATATCGTCGGCTTTATGCTCTTCCTATGGCTGGGCCGCCGCCGCATCAAACAAGGCAACACCGCCTTTACCAAAGAAATGCTCGACGACTTCCTGACCTGGGGCGTATTGGGCGTCATTCTCGGCGGACGGCTCGGCTATATCCTGTTTTACAAATTCTCGTACTACCTCGAACATCCGCTCGAAATGCTCAAAGTTTGGGAAGGCGGCATGTCATTCCACGGCGGCTTCTTGGGCGTCGTCATTGCCATGTGGCTGTTCAGCCGCAAACACAAAATCAGCACCTTGAAAACCATGGATTTCGTCGCACCGCTCGTTCCGCTGGGTTTGGCTTCCGGCCGTATCGGCAACTTTATCAACGGCGAACTCTGGGGCCGCATTACCGATATCAACGCCTTTTGGGCAATGGGCTTCCCGCAAGCGCGCGCAGAAGACCTCAACGCCGCCGTGCGCAACCCGCTTTGGGCGGAATGGATGCAGCAATACCATGTGCTGCCGCGCCACCCTTCGCAACTCTACCAATTCGCGCTTGAAGGCATCTGCCTCTTCATCGTCGTATGGATTTTCTCCAAAAAACCGCGCCCGACGGGACAAGTCGCCTCCCTCTTCCTCGGCGGCTACGGCTTCTTCCGCTTCATCGCAGAATATGCCCGCCAGCCCGACGACTATCTCGGCCTGCTCACCTTAGGCTTGTCGATGGGACAATGGTTGAGCGTGCCGATGATTGTTTTGGGCGCCATCGGCTTCGTTTGGTTCGGTAAGAAAAACCGCCTGAACTGATGCCCAAAGGTCGTTTGAAAACCCAAACGGGACGCTGTAACAAGCGTCCCGTCATCACGTCAGCCATTCTAAACGGGCGCAATTTGCGATTCATCAAACCGAATCGCAAAAAATCTTAAATCCGACTTGGTTTATCCGCCGCCCGATGGTATCGTGGCACACCTTTCCACCTTTTTTAAAGAGAGCCCAAAATGTCAGAAGAAAACAAAATCAAAGTCAACGACCTGCCCGAAGACAAAAAAGAACAGTCTGAAGAAGTCGAGCTGCCCGTAGTCAACAACGAAGAAAAACGCGGCGGCCACAGCGAAGGCGGTTGCTGCGGCGCATGCGGCGGCTGATTCCGTTTTGAAAAAAAGGTCGTCTGAAAACCTGAAACATGGTTTTCAGACGACCTTTTTATCGTGGAAGGATATGGCGGATTCTGCCAAAACGGATGCTATAGTGGATTAACTTCAAATCAGTACGGCGCTGCCTCGCCTTAGCTCAAAGAGAACGATTCTCTAAGGTGCTGAAGCACCAAGTG
>JVVZ01000165.1:0-5131 GCA_001062585.1 Neisseria meningitidis | reverse complement strand
AAGGCGACGAAGCCGCAGACAGTACAGATAGTACGGCAAGGCAACGCCGTACTGATTTAAAGTTAATCCACTATATCCGAAATCCTATCCACAACATCCTCAACAGACGGAGAGCAGACTTAAAGAGGTCGTCTGAAACCCCATTTCAGGATTTTCAGACGACCTCTTTCATCATCAAGAATGGCACAAAGCCATCTGCCTTTTAAAACGTAAACCCTGTTTCCAATTCATCATCGCCGACCAGTTCGACCAACAGCGCGTAAAGTGGAGCAAGCTCGGTGTAGCGGCGGGAGGTGCGGCGCAGGTAGTTGAGGAAGCGCGGGATTTCGGGGCGGTATTTGTCTTTGCCGTCGCGGTAGTACAGGCGGGCGAAGATGCCGGCGACTTTCAGATGGCGTTGTACGCCCATCCATTCAAACCAACGGTAAAACTCGTCAAACGCGGCGGGTACTGGCAATCCTGCGGCGCGGGCTTTTTCCCAGTAACGGATGACCAAGTCCAAGACGAATTCTTCTTCCCATTCGATGAAGGCGTCGCGCAGGAGGGAAACCAAGTCGTAGGAAATCGGGCCGTAGAGGGCGTCTTGGAAATCGAGTACGCCGGGGCGGCCGGTGGTGAGCATGAGGTTGCGGACGATGAAGTCGCGGTGGACGTACACCTGCGGCTGGGCAAGCAGCGGCGGCAGCAGGGTGTCTATGGTTTGCTGCCAAAGCTGGCGTTGTTTGAAGTTGAGTTCGCGTCCGAGCTCTTTGGCGACGAACCATTCGGGGAAAAGGTTGATTTCGCGCAGCATGATGTCGCGGTCGTATTCGGGCAATTCGCCCGCGCGGCTGGCTTTTTGCAGCTCAACCAATTCGTCTATGGCTTCAAGCAGCAGGACTTTGTGTGCCTCCGCGCCTTGTTCTTGCTGCATGGCGGTCAGGAAAGTGGTGCTGCCCAAGTCGTTGAGCACCATAAATCCCTGCGCTTCGTCCACATGCAATACTTGGGGAACGTTAAGCATATTGAAAAGTTTTTGCACTTTTAGGTAAGGAGCGACGCTCATTTTATCGGGCGGCGCGTCCATGCAGATGACGGTCTTGCCGTCGGCAAAAGCAGCGCGGAAGTAGCGTCGGAAGTCGGCATCGGCGGCGGCGAAGCTCAATTCGAAGTTTTGTTCGGGATAGACGGCGCGAAGCCAATTTTGTAATTCGGTTTGTCGTTGCATAGCGGTGTCGCGGATTTTCAGGTTAAAATAACCGCTATTCTAACTGGCAAACCGATTTAAGGGGCGATTTTGGCTCGTTTATTTTCACTCAAACCATTGGTTTTGGCGTTAAGCGTCGGCTTCGGCGCGGGAGGGGCATATGCGCAAAATGCATCTTTGCCGCAACCTGCCGATTACGAGCCGGTAAGGGCCACCCCGCCTGCGGTTCAGAGCGGGGAAAACCGTCGTCCTGCCGATCAGGATAAATTGTCCTTGGGCGATACCTGCCTGTTTTGCCAGCATCAGGCTTCCGAAGCAAACAAACAGCCTGAAATCAAACGCAGCGGCGAAGAACCCCTGCCGCAGGACTACACCCGCGTGATTGCGGACAAGGTTGCCGGGCAGTCTAAAGTCGCCGTCCGCGCCGAAGGCGATGTCATCATCGAGCGCAATCAGGAAGTGTTGAACGCCGATTGGGCGGATTACGACCAAACCAGCGATACCGTCAGGGCGGGCGACCGCTTTACGCTGTATCAAGACGGTTCGACCGTCAGCGGCGATACTTTGGTGTACAACCTGAAAGACAATACCGGCTCGAGCGAATACGTCCGCGTCGATGCCGAAAAAGACGGCCGCCGCCTCCAGAGCGTCAGCGAAAAGGCGGAAATGAAAGGCAAAGGGCTGTACAAGCTCATCAATACCAAATTCAATACCTGCTCGCCCGGCGATGCGAGTTGGTTCATCAAAGCGAAAAGCATCGAAACCGATCAGGAAACGGGCATAGGCGTGGCAAAAGACGCGTCGCTGGTGTTCGGCGGTGTTCCCGTACTTTATACGCCTTGGGCGGACTTCCCGCTCAACGGCCATCGCAAGAGCGGCCTGCTGGTGCCGACCTTGTCAACCGGTTCGGACGGTTTGGAACTCGCCCTTCCTTATTATTTCAACCTCGCCCCCAACTTGGACGCCACCTTCCGCCCTGGCATCATCAGCTCGCGCGGCGTGCAGCTTGGCGGACAGGTCCGCTATCTCGAGCCGAAATTTAACGGCGTCATTGACGGCGACTGGATGCCGCACGATAAAAAACGCCACGAAAACAACCGCTATCAAATCAAGTTTGACCACAACCACCAACTGACCGACAAACTCAGCGGCGGCATCAACTTTAATCAGGTTTCAGACGACAATTACTACCGCGATTTCTACGGACGCGAGGATATTGCCAGCAACGTCAACCTCAACCGCCAACTGTGGCTGAACTACGGCGACAATATTTGGGGCGGCTCTTTTGACGGCGCGCTGAACGTACAGAAATACCAGACCCTTGCCAACCAAAACGGTTACAAAGACGAACCCTACGCCATCATGCCGCGCCTGACCGGACGTTGGCAGAAAACCATAGGCAAGGCGAATATCAACGTATTCAGCCAGTTCACCCGTTTCGTCCACGACAGCAAACAAGACGGCAGCCGTACCGTGCTGTATCCCAGCGTCCGTTGGGATTTCAACAACCAATGGGGCTATATCCGTCCGAAAATCGGCGTACACGCGACTTATTACGACTTAGGCTCGTTCGGCAACCAATCCAGCCGCCGCGTCAGCCGCGTATTGCCGATATTCAACGTCGATACCGGCATGACCTTCGAGCGCAACGCCAATGTGTTCGGCAAAGCCTATCTGCAAACCCTCGAACCGCGCCTGTTCTACAACTACATCCCGACTAAGTCCCAAAACGACTTACCCAATTTCGACACCTCGGAAAACAGCTTCTCTTACAACCAGCTTTTCCGTGAAAACCTGTACGTCGGCAACGACCGCATCAACTCCGCCAACAGCCTGACCGCCGCCGCGCAAACCCGATTCCTCAATCCGAACAACGGTGCCGAGCTGTTCCGTGCCGGCATCGGACAGAAGTTTTATTTCAAAAACGACAACGTATTGCTGGACGGCAGCGTCGGCCGTTATGAACGCAGCCAATCCGACTGGGTCGGCTTCGCGCACGGCAAACTGAGCGACAGCATCCATGCCGGCTTCGATATCCACTACAACCAAAACGAAAGCCGCGCCGAAAGCTACGCCGCAACTGTCCGCTACAATCCCGAGCCGGGCAAAGTATTGAGCGCGCGTTACAAATACGGCCGCAACGAACGCATTTACCTGCAATCGGACGGCAACTATTTCTACGACAAAATCCGCCAAATCGATTTGGCGGCGCAATGGCCCATCCGTAAAAACCTTTACGCCGTCGCACGTTACAACTACGAAATCCAAGCCAAGAAACCGCTTGAAATCTTGGTTGGCGCGGAATACAAAAGCGATTGCGGCTGCTGGAGCGCGAGCCTCGTCGGACAACGCTACGTGACCGGCGAAAACAGCCGCAAAAACGCCGTATTCTTCAATCTCCAACTCAAAGACCTGAGCAATCTCGGCAACAACCCATTTGAAAAACTGCGCTTGGCCATTCCCGGCTACAGCAAAACCAACGAGGTAGTTACCCCATGAACGTCAAACCCCTGATTCTTGCCACCGCACTCGGTCTGGCATTGAACGCACACGCCGCGCCCAAATCCGCATCCAAAGGCAAGCCGGTCAAAACGCAGAAAGCGGCAAAACAGGCAGCGGCAGCCACGCCTGCCGATTCGGGTGCCGTACGCCTTTCCGACGGCATCGCCGCCATTGCCGACAACGAAGTCATTACCCAGCGCCAGCTGGCACATGCCATTGCCGAAGCGCGCCAACACCTTCCTAAAGGCACGCAAATCAGCGAAGACGAACTCCGCCAGCAAGTTTTGGCGCAACTGGTCAACCAATCCCTGATTGTTCAAGCGGGCAAACGCCGCAACATTCAAGCGACCGATGCCGAAATCGATGCCGTCATCGCCCAAACGCCGTCGCTGAAAAATCCGTCCGCACAGACCCGTCGCGAAATCGCCGACACCATCATTATGGAAAAAGTGCGCCAGCAGGCCGTGATGCAAAACAGCCGCGTCAGCGATGCAGAAGTCAACAGCTTCATCGAGCGCGCGCGCCAACAAGGTGTCGCCCTGCCCGAAGGCGAACCGATGCGCCAATACAGCGCGCAGCACATCTTGATTAAAGCCGACAACGACAACGCGGCGGCAGGCGCGGAAAGCACCATCCGCAAAATCTACGCACAAGCCCGCAGCGGCGCAGACTTCGCCGGTTTGGCGCGCCAATATTCGCAAGACGGCAGCGCGAGTAGCGGCGGTGATTTGGGCTGGTTCGCCGACGGCATGATGGTTGCGCCCTTTGAAGAAGCCGTCCACAAACTCAAACCCGGCCAAGTCAGCCCGCCCGTACGCACACAATTCGGCTGGCACATCATCAAGCTGAACGACGTCCGTGACGCCGGTACGCCCGAAGAGCGCCAACGCAACGCCGTACGCCAATACATGTCCGGACAAAAAGCCCAACAAGCCACAGCAAACCTGCTGCGCGACCTGCACTCAGGCGCGTACGTCAACATCCGCTAAAATGTTGTTGAAAAAAGGTCGTCTGAAAAGTTTCAGACGACCTTTTTTTGTTTGAGGACAAATTCCCTCTGACACACCAACCTAATCGCAAATCGAATATCCATCGGGGAAAAACAACGTAACCACGGGCAATTTGGCGGACAACATCATACCGCTCGCGCCGATTGATTCCAAATATAGTGGATTAACTAAATCAGGACAAGGCGACGAAGCCGCAGACAGTAAGATAGTAGCAAAGTGAGGCAACGCCGTACTGGTTTAAAGTTAACCCAATATACATCTTAACCAAAAATAAATATTCTTATCTCATTAAGACACTCCCTAAAACATCCGCTAATTCTCCTCTAACACTCCCCCTCTAGAATGATGTTCAGAAAAAAGAAAAACAAGTCTCCTCACATATAGTGGATTAAATTTAAATCAGGACAAGGCGACGAAGCCGCGGACAGTACAG
>JVVZ01000164.1:0-1453 GCA_001062585.1 Neisseria meningitidis | reverse complement strand
GTACGGCAAGGCGAGGCAACGCCGTACTGGTTTAAAGTTAATCCACTATATTCACACATATTCGCTTTTATCGTTTTCCTTCCAAGCCTGATGCGAGCAGATCCACAGCAACACAATCCCGCATACCGTCGAAGCCAGCATCATGCCCGCCATTACCAACGCGGAACCATTGTGCAGCCGCGTTGCCAACAGCCCCACGCTTGCGCCGATGATGGATTGGAACGCGCCCAATACCCCATTTGCGCTGGCGCTTTCCTGCTTGAAATAAGCCATAAAGCAAGCTTGTGTGTTTGCGCCGACCAAGCCTTGCGTGCCTACCGAAAACATTACGCATGGCACCAAAGCCCACATCGGCGGCAGCCCCATCGATACGACCAACAGCACCATCGTCAGGTTTGCCACAAACTGCACGATAATGCCCCATTTCAAAATACTTTGCGGGTGCGCCCCCGTTTTCAGCCGCCATGCCGTGATGCGGTTGAACGAAGCCATCGTAAGGACGTTCAGCGCAAAGGCCCAAGAATATTGGTGCGGCGTCACATGGTACAGCTTTTGGTAAACAAAAGACGATTCCGTCAAAAATGCAAACATCGACGCAAAGCTGAATGCCTGAAAAAACAGATAGCCCATCGCCGCCCGCGTTTTCAGCACTCTGGCGAACCTACCCGCCACCAGTCCGAAAATGTCCATCCTGATTTTGCCCGTCTGCTTCGGACGCGGCAGGAAAGTAAAAACCAAGATAAACAAAACAAACGAATACGCCGCCAAAAAACCGAAAATAAAACGCCAGCCGCCCAAATCCTGCAACATCGAGCCGAACATAGGCGCAATCAGCGGCACGACCATCAGGATAATGCCGATTAAGGCAAACATCTGCGCCGCCTGCCTGCCCGAATAATAATCGCGCACCATCGCTCCGACGATGACCACCGTCATCCCCGCTCCGAACGCCTGTACGGCGCGCAGGTTCAACAGCCCGTCCACCGACTGCACCATCGTCAGCGCGACAACGGCCGCAAAATAAATGCTCAAACCGACCAAAGCCACCGGTCTGCGTCCCTTGATGTCCGAAACCGCGCCACCGGCAATCTGACCGAACGCCACGCCGAACATAAACAAAACCAAACTCTGCTCAATGCGGTGGATATCCGTGCTCAACGACTGCGCCATTTCCGGAATAGCGGGCAGGTAGGCATCAACCGAAAACGGCATCAGGGCAACCAACATCGCCATCAAAACCGCCATTTGCTTTTCGCCCAGCGGGGCGGGTGTGGATTGGGACATAAGGGACTTTCTGTGTGTTTGATTTTCTGCGGCGGCTTGGTTCGGAAAGACTTGGCTATCGGATAACGAGGGTAGGGTTAAGCCGCACAATACTGCCTTCGGAACGGAGTCCGACATATAGTGGATTAACTAAATCAGGACAAGGCGACGAAGCCGCAGACAGTACAGA
>JVVZ01000015.1:0-346 GCA_001062585.1 Neisseria meningitidis | reverse complement strand
TAGTACGACAAGGCGAGGCAACGCCGTACTGGTTTAAAGTTAATCCACTATAAATCCATACAGCGGCTTGGGCATGGAACCACCCCAAAGCCCTCGAACTCTACCGCAAAGCCTGCAAAGGCGGCTATGAAAACGCCTGCCGCAACGCCAAAGAAACCGAAGAGGAAATGCGCAATCAAACGGCGGAAGACCGCGCAGCCAAACGCCAAGAGCGGCTGGAGGCGCTGCAACGTTCCTGCATGGGCGAAAACGATGCCGCTTGCAGAGCCTTACAACGCGAATTGCAACACTGATATATAGTGGATTAACTTTAAACCAGTACGGCGTTGCCTCGCCTTAGCTCAAA
>JVVZ01000163.1:0-891 GCA_001062585.1 Neisseria meningitidis | reverse complement strand
ACTGTCTGCGGCTTCGTCGCCTTGTCCTGATTTAAAGTTAATCCACTATATATAATAAAACTTACCGTATCATTATTATTTTTTCTAAATAACAAGGGCAATACAGCAAAAGAGTTACCCATAATCTATACACTTACTCTAAATGGGTAAGAAACAGTATTACATCATACTTTGTAGGTTTATACGTCTAAAGCGCTTATCAAAGAACTTTTCTCATTGGAGCCTTGTCAATAAGCAGGATAAATAGGGGTAAAACTGTCGGTCAGGTCGTCTGAAAATCCTCTTCAAACCTTTATTTATGGTTCTAAAGAATTTTAAATAGCGTATTGTCGACTTCAATGATGAAGATTTGTTGAGAGATACCGTATTGTTGTGGATGGCAATTTTGACGGCACACTAGAAGATGCTTCTATCGAAGGATAAAATGACGATGAAAATTAAGGTAGCTATGCTGGGTATTACCGGCTTGATATTGTCCGGCTGCTTTTTCGCCAATGACGAAATCAAGTTGGATGATATTGGGAATTTCAAAATTACAGTCAATGAAGCTAAGGATTATAGGCAGGTTCATTTGACAGGTTTATTAGGCAATAGCGCAATGGGCATTTCAGATATAAAGACAACTTCCCACAATGATGAGCTAAATATTACTTTATTTCAAAAATTGGCGGATTCAAAATATTCAGGAAAGCTAGATAAAGAAATTGCTCTTGAACGCAATATTAAAAAGATTACTTATGGTTCTAAACACGAGATTATCTGGCAGGAGTAAATCGGTTTTATTCGGTATCTTGATTGCTTTTTGATAAGACTGTTTAGCGGTTTAAACGCAACGAAAAAGGTCGTCTGAAATTAAAGTTTCAGACGACCTTTGTGCTTGGAGGGTATCGA
>JVVZ01000162.1:0-5401 GCA_001062585.1 Neisseria meningitidis | reverse complement strand
CTGTACTGTCTTCGGCTTCGTCGCCTTGTCCTGATTTAAATTTAATCCACTATATAAGCAGACTACGGCCATCAACAATTCGACTCGAAATCAAAAAAGCTGAGTTCTGTCATTTACAGAACCCAGCTTACATCAACCGCCTGAACAAGCTTTATCAATACTGATATATAAGGCAGTTTAAAGTTTTCAGACGACCTTACGCACCATTACAACAAGTTGCTGACGAAAATCAGCAAAATCACCAACGGCACGAGGTATTTCACATAGGCAAACCAAATATTGACCGTCGTATGGTTGCCTTTATAAAGCAATTCGTCCTTCGCTTCGTCCTTCATCACGAAACCGACAAACAGCGCGGAGCCGAGTGCAGTCAGCATAAACAAGATGTTGCCGCTGATGTAGTCAAAAGCATCGAAAATATTTTTGCCGAACACGGAAACGTCTTTCCACGGGCCATAGCTCAGAATGGACGGAATGTTGCCAAAAATGAAGATGGCAGCCAACACAATCGTAATCGCTGCGGTACGGCGGATTTTGGTTTTTTCCTGAATGGTCGTAATCAACACTTCATAAATGGTCAGCGAGGTCGTCAGCGCGGCAATCAGGAGCAGTGAGAAGAAAATCACGGCGAACACAGGTCCCGCCCACATATTCGAGAACACAATCGGCAGGCTTTGGAACACCAAAGTCGGGCCGGAATTGGGCGCGACGCCGAAGCTGAAGAGCGACGGGAAAATCATAAAGCCCGCCAGTACGGCGATGATGGTATTGGTAATTGCCGTAATGACTGCGGTTTGCACCAGATTTTCGTTTTTATCCAAATAGCTGGACAAGGTAATCATCACGCCGAAACCCAAGCTCAAGGCGAAAAATACTTGTCCCAAGACAAAGACGAAAAGTTCTGCGGTAATCTTGCTGAAGTCAGGCTTCAGATAGAAAGTAATCCCTTCCATCGCGCCCGGCAGGGTAACGTTGCGCACGACCATGGCAATCAGGAACAGAAACAGCAGCGGCATCAGGTATTTCGCCGCTTTTTCAATGCCGCCGATGACGCCTTTGACCAAAATCCATTGGTTCACAACGACAAACAAGAAAGTGTAGAACGCAATTTCCCAGGGGCTGTTTTCGATGTGTTCGGTAAAGAAGCTTTTCGTTATTTCGCCGCTGACAGGGCTGGAAATATTCAGATTTCCGCTAATAATATTAACAATATAGCTGATCACCCAGCCGCCGAGCACCATGTAATACGCCATGATGCCGAACGAGCCAAGCAAGCCCATCCAGCCGACCAGTTTCCAAATTTTGGCGACAGGTTTGCCGTTCATCGAGCCGCCGAACGCATCCAGCGCGTTCACACCTTTGCGCCGTCCGATGACGTTTTCCACCAAAATCATTGGAATACCGATAACAAACATGGCGATACAGAATAAAAACACATACGCGCCGCCGCCGTTTTCACCAACCAAATACGGGAAACGCCACGTCGCGCCGAAGCCGACAGTCGCGCCGGCAACGGTAAGGATATAAGTCAAACGGTTGGACCAAGTTTGACGGGGTTGGTTGGAAGACATAAAACACCATCTGCCTTGTTGGGAAAACTTGAAATTATACGCGAACGGATTAACGGTTCTTAACTGAATATCAAAAAGCAGTATAGTGAAAATATCTGGAAATTTTGCATTTTTCAGGGAAAAGTCACAAAGACAAAGGTCGTCTGAAAACAAAACAGGGGATATAGCTGGATACGCTGCCAATTCATTGTCATTTTCACTATATCACAATGTCAGGATTCAGACTTGAAACCACGATATGAAAAAACCTGCTTTGATCATGCAATCAAAGCAGGTTTTTATATTTGGTCGGAATGAGAGGATTCGAACCTCCGACCCCTTCGTCCCGAACGAAGTGCGCTACCGGGCTGCGCTACATTCCGAATGAGCAGGCATTATAGAGGAATTTTCGGCAGGATGCACGGATTTTGTTCACAATCTGAAAAAAATAGATGGGTTTCTTTCAATCTGCCTCTGTTTTCAATTAACATAACCTATCTTTAAAATTTATTTTATAAATAATCCTCAGACTTGATTTGAATCAAAGCTCCAAATTGAGTTTCATTTATAATCGCCGACATTGGAACTGAGACAACACTTCTCAAAGTCCTCAAGATTTTCTGATCAGTAGATGATACATCTGCTTTGATTTAATACTCTCTATCTCTTTCCTCTTGATGTGTGTGTGTTTGGGTGTGGCAGTTGCCACCCCTTTTTTTTGGCTTTTATGTGAAGTAAAATCCGTAACAGCAAATTCTTAACTTCAACCATTTATCCGGAAACAAAATCATGAGCAATAAATTGACTCCCCCTGCCGAACTGCCTGATGAGCAGGATTTACGGGCGGTCTTGGCGTACAACATGCGGCTTTTCCGCGTGAATAAGGGCTGGTCTCAGGAAGAACTGGCGCGGCAATGCGGTTTGGATAGGACTTATGTATCGGCTGTGGAGCGCAAACGCTGGAACATTGCGTTGTCGAATATTGAAAAAATGGCGACGGCTTTGGGTGTGGCGGCGTATCAGTTGCTGCTGCCGCCGCAGGAGCTGCTAAACCTGATGACCAATCCCTCTAATGCCCAACAGAGGTCGTCTGAAAACGATATTTGACCGCCAAGTCATCCGCCCCCTCTCCCCATAACTCGAAAGAATAAAAAATGTCTGCAAACCTGTCTTCAGCATTGGAAACCTTCAAACAGCAGTGCACTGCCGCCGAAGCGCATTATTTGAAAGCCAACCGTGTGTCGGTATTTTTCAGGGAATACACGGCGGCAGTCGAAACCTTGCTGGCGGCATTGTGGGCAGAGCATTTTCAAAACAGCGCGTTATGCCTGATGGCGACCGGCGGCTTCGGGCGCGGCGAGCTTTATCCTTATTCTGATTTAGATTTGGCAGTCGTGTCGCCTAAAACCGTTTCAGACGACCTTCAGGAAAAAATTGCGGCTTTCGTGCAGGCTTTATGGGATATGAAACTTTCACCGTCGGTCAAAAGCGGCAGCGTTGACGAACTGTGCGAAAGCGTGCGCGATGATATTACGGGGGACACGGCGTTTTTAGAGGCTCGTTTTTTGTTCGGCAACCGCCAAACAGCGGACGAGTTGACGGAAAAAATGAACGCGCAACGCAATGTAGCCGCGTTTATCGAAGCAAAGCTGGTGGAGATGGAACACCGCCATGCCAAATCGCAAGGTTCGGGAGCGGTATTGGAGCCGAACATCAAAAGCTGTCCCGGCGGTCTGCGCGACATCCACACCCTGCTTTGGATAGCGAAGGCGCAAGGCTTAGCGGCCAACCTGCCTGCGCTGGTCAAACAAGGCATTCTGACGCGCACCGAAGCCGGCATGCTTTCACACGGCTACCGCCGCCTCGCCCACATCCGCATCCATCTGCATTTAAACGCCAAGCGCGCCGAAGACCGCCTGCTGTTCGATTTGCAGCCGCAAGTCGCCGAAAGCATGGGCTATAAAGGCTTGAATCTCCGCCGTCAAAGCGAAGAACTGATGCGCGTGTTTTACCGCGCGATTAAAACCGTCAAACAATTGAGCGGCATCCTCACACCCATGCTGCAAAGCCGCGTTTCCTCGACGCCGATGCGCGTTACCCTGCGGATTGACGACGACTACATCCAAGTGAACAACCAAATCGCCGCGCGACACACCGATATTTTTTTCAGACGACCCGAACACATTTTCAAAATCGTCGAAATCATGCAGCAGCGCAACGACATTACCGCGCTCGAACCGCAAACCCTGCGCGCCTGGTGGGGCGCGACGCGCAAAATCAACCGCAGCTTCTACCAAAATCCCGAAAACCGCCGCCGCTTCGCCGGCTTTTTCCGCCGCGGTAACGGGCTGACCCAAACCCTGCGCTTTCTCAACCTCTACGGCGTGTTGGGCCGCTACCTGCCCGCATGGGAAAAAATCGTCGGCCTGCTCCAGCATGACCTGTTCCACATCTATCCCGTCGACGACCACATCCTCGCCGTCGTCCGCAATGTCCGCCGCCTTGCCCTAGACATGCACAGCCACGAGCTGCCCTACGCCTCCGCGCTGATGCAGTCCTTTGAAAAACAAGACATCCTCTATCTCGCCGCCTTCTTCCACGACATCGCCAAAGGACGCGGCGGCGACCATGCCGTACAAGGCATCGCAGACGCGCGCCAATTTGCCGCCGACCACTTCCTCACCGAAGAAGAAAGCGATCTGCTCGCCTGGCTGGTCGAAAACCACCTGCTCATGTCCACCGTCGCCCAAAAAGAAGACATCCAAGACCCCGACGTACTCGATGCCTTCTGCAAACGCGTACAAACCCACGAACGCCTCAGCGCACTCTACCTCCTGACCATTTCCGACATACGCGGCACCAATCCCAAACTGTGGAACGCATGGCGCGCCAGCCTGCTGGAAAGCCTGTTCCACGCCGCCGGACGCTACCTCGCAGGCAACGGAGGCAATCCGCACGCCCTCTTCGGCCGCCGCCAGCAAGAAGCCGCCGAATTGCTTACCCGCGCCGCCGTCCCCGAAAAACAGCAGAAAAAACTATGGAACGCGCTCGGTTCCGCCTATTTCGCCCGCCATCAGTCCCGCGAAATCCTGTGGCACGCCGCCAACCTCGTACACGACTTTGAAACCCCCATCGTCCGCAGCCGCATCCTGCCCAAAAGCGATAGCTTCCAAGTCATGGTCTTCATGCCCAACGGTCCGCGCCTGTTCGCCCGCCTCTGCCGCATCTTCAGCCGCCACGGCTTCGACATCCTCGCCGCCCGCGCCTTCATCACCGAACACGACTACATCCTCGACACCTTCATCGTACAAATTCCCTCGCAGCACGCCCCCGAAGACTACCCCGACATCCAAAGCGCGCTCGAAGCCGAACTCAACAGCTTTATCCACGGACACACCGTTGCCGAAACCCAAAGCCGCAGCCGCCGCATCAGCCGCCGCAGCCGCTACATGCCGATCGCGCCAAGCATCACCATCACCCCCGAAGAAGACTACCCCGACTGGTACTCCGTCGAAATCACCGCCGTCAACCGCCCTTTCCTGCTCGCCGACATGGCGGAAGTCTTCTTCGCCCACAACGTCAGCCTGCGCTACGCCAAAATTTCCACGCTGGACGAACGCGTCGAAGACAGCTTCATCGTCTTCAGCCCCGATTTGAAAAACCCGAAAACGCAGTCGTCGTTGAAACAGGCTTTGTTGGAACAATTATCGGTGTAACGGTTTGATTTAAAGGAAAAGCAAGAGGTCGTCTGAAAACTTGTTTTCGATTTTCAGACGACCTCTGTTTCTGATTTAAGATGGTTTTATAGTCAATTAAAATCAAAATAGGACAGTAACGCATCGTCAAATCGG
>JVVZ01000161.1:0-2125 GCA_001062585.1 Neisseria meningitidis | reverse complement strand
GATTCGACCGATGCGATCAACGGCAGCCAGTTGTATTACACCAACCAGGCGATTAACCAAAACGTGACCAACATCGGCAATTACGTGGTGAACATGGGCAACCAAATCAACCAACGTATCGACAATGTGGAAAGCGATTCCAAAGCCGGTACCGCAGCAGCCATGGCGGTCGCCGGTCTGCCGCAAGCCTACCTGCCCGGTAAGAGCATGATGGCGGTTGCAGGCGGCGTTTACCGCGGTGAAAGCGGCTACGCAGTCGGCTTCTCCAGCATTTCCGACGGCGGCAACTGGATCATTAAAGGTACCGCTACCGGAAACTCACGCGGCCACTACGGCGCGACCGCAGGTGTCGGCTACCAATGGTAATCCTGACCTAAAGCCTGTTTGAAGGCAAAGCAAAGGTCGTCTGAAAACCCGAAACAGGGTTTTCAGACGACCTTTTTCTATATCGGATTGCATGGGAGGGGGGCAATATGTTTGGTTTCGCAAACATTCACTTGACACAAAACGTCAAGATTTGTTTTCAGACGACCTTGCAGTCATGTCCGACTATTTTTTGTGGCAAAATTCAGCCATGTTCCACATGGTCAGTCCGCGTATTTAAACTGAAGAAATTTCAAGCCGGCTGACCAAACAGATTACAAGGAGAAACAGACATGAGCCGCATTTTATCCTCACTGCGCTATCCGCTGATTCAAGCACCGATGGCGTTTGCACATGACACAGAGCTGACTTTGGCTGTCGGCAAAACCGGCGCTTTGGGTTCGTTGGCAGGGGCGATGTATGACGCCGCGGGTTTGGAAAAAGCGTTGGCACGGATGAAGCAGGAAGGCGGAGAACGTCCGTACAACCTCAACTTTTTCGCCCACCGCACGCCGTCTGCCGAACGCGCGCAATACGATGCCTGGTTTGCCGTGTTGCGTCCGTATTTCGAGGCTTACGGGCTGACGGAAAACGACATTCCCAGCGGCGGCGGGCGGCAGCCGTTTGATGCCGATGCGTTGGCATGTGTGGAACGTTACCGTCCGCCTGTGGTCAGCTTCCACTTCGGCTTGCCCGCGCCCGAATACTTGCAGCGCGTCAAAGCGACGGGTGCGGAAGTGTGGAGCAGCGCGACGACGGTCGAAGAAGCCGTCTGGCTGGAACAAAACGGCGCGGATGTCGTGATAGCCCAAGCGTGGGAAGCGGGCGGTCATCGGGGATGGTTTTTAAACCGCAATCCCGACAGCCAAAGCGGCTTGTTCGCCCTGTTGCCCGCCGTCCGCAAGGCCGTGCGCCTGCCCGTCATAGCCGCAGGCGGCGTTTCCGATGCCGCCGCCGTCCGCGCCGCGTTGGGATTGGGCGCGTCCGCAGTGCAGGTCGGAACAGCCTTCCTGCTCGCAGACGAAGCCCTGACCAAACCCGCCCACCGCGCCGCCATCCAAACCGCCCGTCCCGAAGATACCGTGGTGACCAACTTGTTCAGCGGCGGCGCGGCGCGCGGGCTTTACAACCGCTTCATACGAGAAGCCGGTCCGATGAATGACGCAGCGCTCCCGTTCCCCTTGGCAGGCGCAGCCGCCGGCGCATTGAAAGCCGCCGCCGAAAAACAAGGCTGCTACGACTTTTCCCCATTTTGGGCAGGACAAAACGCAGGATTGTGCCGCCCCGGCAGCGCGGCGGAAATCGTCGAACGGTTGTGCGGCGGCATCGAGCGTTAGGACAGTTTGAACACGGGCAAGGTGGACGTTGCAAGAAGGTCGTCTGAAAATTGAAAACTGGTTTTCAGACGACCCGTAGCGTGGGCTTTGCTCATGAGGTGAATACACGGACAAAGATAACTGATTCAGATTATTAGGTGGCGGATTTCGTGGGCACAGCCCACGCTACTTGAGTTATCACAAGCCTGTATTGATTGAATAAACGAGGTCGTCTGAAAACGGGGATGAACGAGTTTCTCTAAAACTCAAATCCCAAAGTTTTCAGACGACCTCGTTTCGACTGGTAACCCGCTCCCTCTCCCGTCCGGCGGGAGAGGGCTGGGGAGAGGGTGGCTCTACGGGTTGTACGAATTTATTTGACCTAGACCCACAAAGCCACCCCCATCCTAACCTTCCCCCGCTAGACGGGGGAAGGGACAGGTTGC
>JVVZ01000160.1:0-1980 GCA_001062585.1 Neisseria meningitidis | reverse complement strand
TCTGTACTGTCTGCGGCTTCGTCGCCTTGTCCTGATTTAGTTAATCCACTATATCGTTGAGGCAAAGCCGGAAGCGGTTTATTCGGCTGATTCTCCAATAATCAATACCGCATTGCTGCCGCCGAAGGCGAAAGACGAGCTGGCGGCGATGCGTTTTTCAGACGACCATACGCTGTTGCCGTCGGTCAGGGCGATGGCGGGCAGTTCGGGGTCGGGGATGCCGTCCCACTGTTGCGGCGGCAGTTTGCCCTGCGGGTTGCAGCCGCGGTCGGCGATGCCCCAGGCGAATGCGGCTTCGATGGCCCCGGCGGCGCCGAGTGTGTGTCCGGTTTGCGGCTTGGTCGAAGTACAGAAGGTTTGGCTGCCGAACACGTCAGCGACGGCGCGGCTTTCCATACTGTCGTTGTGTTTCGTGCCGGTGCCGTGCAGATTAATCCAGCCGATGTCCTGCGGCTGCAAACCGGCATTGTTCAGCGCTGCCTGAAAAGACTGCGCCGCACCCAAACCGTCGGGGCGGGGCGAGGACATATGATAAGCGTCGCTGCTTGCGCCGTAGCCCAACAGTTGCATCGTGCCGCCGAAATCGGCATCGCGGGTCATGACGAAGGCTGAGGCGGCTTCGCCAATATTGATACCGTTGCGGTTGGCGGAAAACGGGTTGGCGAGGTCGTCTGAAAGCACTTCCAGCGAAGCGAAACCGTTGATGGTCAACGGCGACAGGGTATCGACGCCGCCGCAAATAACCGCATCGCACAAACCCGAACGCAAGAGCCGAGCCGCGCTGATTAAGGCGCGCGCGCCCGATGTACAGGCGGTGGAAACGGCGTAGCACAGGCCGTGAATACCGTAAACGTGTGCAACAAATTCCGAAGGCGACGCCATTTCGTGCTGAAGCTGGTTGAACGTTTTGTCCGTCCAGCTGCCGCCGTCGGCAACGTGTTGGAACAAGGGCATATTTTCATCCGCGCCGCTGGTGGATGTACCCATGATGACGGCGGTCCGCGCTGCGCCGTAACGGCGGACGGCGGCGTGGATGTCGTCTTCAATCTGCCCCAGCGCGTGCCACAGCAGTTGGTTGTTGCGGCTGCGGTATGCGGCGGGCAGGTTGTCGGGCAGCGGTCGCAGCGTTTCGTTTACCGCGCCGAATGCGAAGTTTTTGCCTTTGACCCATTGGTCGGAAAACGTCAGCGGCGAAGTTTCAGACGGCGCCAGCAGCGCGTCAATATGGGTTTGCAGGCCGCTGCCGAGCGCGCTGGTTACGGCGGGGCGGCTGAGATAAACGGGGGATTTCATTATTCTTCTTCTTTGATCGGGCTGACGGTCCAACGGGTTTTGTCGGGGAAGGCAATCACAAAACGTCCGTTATCTTGTGCGACGCACCATAAATCTTGTTCTTTATAACGGAATACCGCGCCGTTGCCGTCGGGACAGAACGCATTGTGTTCGGATGTTTTTTGTTCCACTTCGGGATACAGCTCGGCGGCACGGTCGGCGGCAAGCAGCGGCAGCAGCGCGGCAAACAGGCGGCGCGAAGCGGAATTGGGCATAATGAAGCCGTCGTTTTTCCAGCCTTTTGTGCCGACAAACTGGCGCGATACGGGCGCACCCAGCGCGTCGGTCTGCACGAAGCGGATGCCCTCCGGCAACTGCTCGACCGCCAGCAGGCTGGTTTGGGCGGCATTGCCCGAAGCGTCGGTCTGTTCAAGCTTGAACCACAAACCCGATTGCTCAAGCGTCGGCAGGGTTTGCGGATGGGGCAGCGAGGGGGAAAGGGCGCAGGCACTGAGGGTCAGCGCGGCAAGGGCTAGGCTTAGAAATCGCATGGGGTTCCTTTGTCGGTGCGGAGGAAGGAAGTATTGTAACCGATGTCGGACAGTATTTCAGACGACCTTTCAGGGGTCGTCTGAAAATGTATAGTGGATTAACTTTAAACCAGTACGGCGTTGTCTCGCCTTAGCTCAAAGAGAACGATTCTCTAAG
>JVVZ01000159.1:0-16655 GCA_001062585.1 Neisseria meningitidis | reverse complement strand
AGATAGTACGGAACCGATTCACTTGGTGCTTCAGCACCTTAGAGAATCGTTCTCATTGAGCTAAGGCGAGGCAACGCTGTACTGGTTTAAAGTTAATCCACTATAAAAGCCGAAATCGGAACCTTGCGGCTGAAAGAGGTTCAGACAACCTTGAATCATACTGATGATGTCAGTATTTCGGCATTGAGCAGCCTTCGGGGGCAATAATTCTGCATTGTGAAGCTCCATGTTTTTGACATTTTCTTAGGGCTTCGGCTTCAGCAAGACCAGGCTCAGTTGATCCGAAAAAAAGTGTACCATCTTTTGCTTGGGCAACGGCGAGACAGCCATTCCGAACCCAAGCCAAAACTTTACACGGTTTATTTTTCCCGCCTTCTTCACAGGTTTTAATAGCTTGTCTTTTGGCAGCCGCAAGTGAATCCATTTCGAGTGCGCCACCTGATATACCTGTTTTAGGATTGGCTGCCCATGCACCGTATTTTGAAGGAACATCGATGTTTACGACCTTCGGTTGACTCTGAGTAGAGCCATTATTGGAAGATTGGGGTCTGCCAACGTTGTATAAAACCTGCCGACCCGAGCTGTCGATAATGCGACAAGTCCCTGTCGCTGGCTGGTATTCTCCGCCGCAACCGTTGGCATCCACATTAAGGCTAGTCAGTCCCAACAATATAAAAAGCAATTTTTTCATTACCAGTCCAATCTTTTATAGTGGTTTAAAGTTAATCCACTATATTTTTTGAAAATATTTTAATGCGGAAATAGCAAGTTAAAACCTGTTTTCTGTTTTCAGACGACCTATTTGGCTTGCAGGGCCGGTATTTTCTTTCTTCTGTCCACCGCGTTTCAAATGCTTTTGATAAGCGGCGACATAGCCTGCTTTGGGTAGTCCTGCTAAGACGCCGATATGGGCTGCGGCGGATTTTGCTAAAGGTTCGAGTGTGTAGCCGCCTTCCAGTACGGAGACGATTTTGCCGGGGCAGCTTGATGCGGCTTGGATGATTTTGTGGGTCAACCAGGCGAAATCGGCTTCGTGCAGGTTCAGACGACCTGTTTCGTCTTGTTTGTGTCCGTCGAAACCTGCGGACAGTAAGACCAGTTCGGGTTTGAATGCGGTTAGTTTGTTCAACCATTTTTCGCGTACGGTAGTGCGGAAGACGCGGCTGCCGGTGTTGGATGCGAAAGGCAGGTGCAACATATTGGCGCCGTTGGCGGAATGGTTGGTTTCGGGAAATGGGAAGAGGTCGGTTTCAAAAAGGTTCATAAACAGGACGCGCGGGTCATCTTTGAAGATTTCCGCTGTGCCGTCGCCGTAATGGACGTCAAAGTCGATGATAGCGATGCGTTGGAGTCGATATTCGGCGATGGCGTGCATGACGCCTGCGGCGACGTTGTTTAATAGGCAGAAACCGCCTGCCTTATCGCTGTGCGCGTGGTGTCCGGGTGGACGGACGGCGCAAAAAGCGTGCCATGCTTTCTTATTCATCACCATATCTACCGCCTGAACGACAGCCCCTGCGGCGTGACGGGCAGCTTTGAGCGAACCATGACTCATGACGGTGTCGTCGTCGAGACGGTAGATTTTGTCCGGTTGGGGCTGGCAGGCTTCAAGCGAGCGCAGGTACTTGCGCGGGTGAACCAAGGCGAGGCGGGTATCGCTGATTTCTTCGGCTTCGGCAGTTTGCAGATGTCGCCAAATATCCTGACGTTTGAGTTCCGCCTCGATAACGGCAGTGCGTTCGGGTGAATCGGGATGACCTGCGCCGGGTTGGTGTTGCGCAAAAACGGGATGAGAAATCCAGACTGTACGCGCATTTTTACCCAAGAGGCGGCGTAGGCGCGTACGCAGTCGTCGAATGAGTTTTTTCATGAGGAAAAGGGCGCGGGGCTTGTCGTTGGTAGGAAGGAATCAGGTTTTAAATGTCGTTGAAACTTCATTTTCAGACGACCTGACATGATAAATATGGTTAATAAATAGGGAAAGGCTTGGAAATTTTTCAGACGACCTTTAGAATAGCTTAATTTTGCGGCTGTACCAATGCTTTTTTCTGTCGCAAGCAGTGTTTTACTTAATTTTAATCTCTTAGAAAACGGATAAATTATGGAACAATCAGTTGTGGCCCAATTTGCCCCTTTAGTGCTGATTATGGTGGTGTTCTACTTCCTGATCATGCGTCCTCAACAAAAGAAATTCAAAGCACACCAAGCCATGCTTGCTGCTTTGAAAGTCGGCGATAAGGTTGTTTTGGCAGCAGGTTTCAAAGGCCGTGTTACCAAAGTTGGCGAACAGTTTTTCACTGTGGACATCGGTCAAGGTGCAAAAATCGAAGTCGAAGTGGAACGTAACGCGATTGCCGCCAAAGCCGAGTAATCCGTATTTTTGCTAAGAGCCGCCTCGGAAAGCTGAGCGCGGCTGTTTGTCTTCATAATAAATCGAAGGTTTACCATGAACCGTTATCCTTTATGGAAATACCTGCTGATTGCGTGTACGATTTTGGTTGCCGTAGTGTATTCGCTGCCCAACCTTTTCGGTGAAACGCCCGCAGTGCAGGTATCAACCAACCGACAAGCCATCATCATTAACGAGCAGACCCAGTCCAAAGTCGATGCCGCGCTGAAACAGGCAGGTATTCAGACCGACGGGATATTTATTGCGAACAACTCGCTGAAAGTGCGTTTCAAAGATACTGAAACCCAGCTTAAAGCCCGCGACGTTATCGAAAACACTTTGGGCGATGGCTATATCACCGCGCTTAACCTGTTGGCGGACAGCCCCGAATGGATGGCCAAAATCGGTGCCAACCCGATGTTTTTGGGCTTGGACTTGCGCGGCGGCGTGCATTTCACCATGCAAGTGGATATGAAAGCCGCGATGCAGAAAACGTTTGAACGTTATTCGGGCGACATCCGCCGCGAGATGCGCCGCGAAAAAATCCGTACCGGAACCATCCGTCAGATTGGAAACGGTTTGGTTATCCCGATGCAGGACGCTGCCGACGTACAGAAAGCCATGCCTAAGCTGCGTCAGCTTTTCCCTGAGGCAAATTTGAATGCCGACGGCAATAACATCACGCTGACATTGTCCGAAGAAGCGATTAACAAAGTACGTTCCGATGCGGTGAAACAAAACATCACTACTTTGCATAATCGCGTCAATGAGTTGGGCGTGGCTGAGCCTGTCATCCAGCAATCCGGCCTCGACCGCATCGTCGTACAGTTGCCGGGTGTACAAGATACTGCCAAAGCAAAAGATATCATTGGCCGTACCGCGACTTTGGAAGTACGCATGGTGGAAGACGACCCTGTCAAAGTGCGCGAAGCTTTGGAAGGTAATGTTCCGAGCGGTTTCGAGCTATTGTCCAGTGGTGGCGATCATCCTGAAACCTTGCTGATTAACAAACAGGTTGAATTGACCGGCGACAACATCAACGATGCGCAGCCGGGTTTTGACCAAATGGAAAAAGCAGTTGTCAATCTGAGTTTGGACAGTGCAGGCTCCAATATTTTTGGTGAATTGACTGCTGCTAATATCAGAAAACGTATGGCAATGGTGTTAATCGATCAAGGTAAATCTGAGATCATTACTGCGCCTGTTATCAACTCTGCCATTACTGGTGGACGTGTACAAATTTCCGGCAGTATGACGACTGCGGAAGCCAATGACATTTCTCTGTTGATGCGTGCCGGTTCTCTCGCCGCACCGATGCAAATCGTGGAAGAGCGCACCATCGGTCCGTCTTTGGGTAAAGAAAACATTGAAAAAGGTTTCCATTCGACCTTATGGGGCTTTACCGCCGTTGCTTTGTTCATGGTGGTTTACTACCGCCTGATGGGTTTCTTCTCGACCATCGCCCTGAGTACCAACATCTTGTTCTTGGTCGGTATTTTGTCTGCCATGCAGGCAACGCTGACGCTGCCCGGTATTGCCGCATTGGCGTTGACGCTGGGTATGGCGATTGACTCCAACGTATTGATTAACGAACGTATCCGCGAAGAGTTGCGCGAAGGCGTGCCGCCGCAACAGGCAATCAACCTCGGTTTCCAACACGCATGGGCAACCATTGTCGACTCCAACCTGACCTCGCTGATTGCCGGTATCGCCCTCTTGGTATTCGGTTCCGGCCCGGTTCGCGGTTTTGCCGTCGTACATTGTCTGGGTATCCTGACTTCGATGTACTCATCCGTCGTCGTCTTCCGTGCCTTGGTTAACTTATGGTACGGACGCCGCCGCAAATTGCAGAACATTTCCATCGGCGCAGTATGGAAACCCAAAGCCGAAACAGCGGCTGGCAAGGAGTAAGACATGGAACTCTTTAAAATCAAACGCGACATCCCGTTTATGAGCTACGGCAAACTGACGACCTTTATTTCGTTGGTAACCTTCATTGCCGCCGTATTCTTCCTCGTTACCAAAGGTTTGAACTTCTCCGTCGAATTTACCGGTGGTACCGTGATGGAAGTGCAATATCAGCAGGGCGTGGACGTCAACAAAACCCGTGAAAAACTCGATACCCTGAAAATGGGCGATGTCCAAGTTCAGGCGTTGGGTACGAATAAACACATCATGATCCGCCTGCCCAACAAAGAAGGCGTAACTTCCGCACAGCTTTCCAATCAGGTTATGGAATTGCTGAAAAAAGAGCAGCCTGACGTTACCCTGCGCCAAGTCGAATTTATCGGCCCGCAGGTCGGCGAAGAGCTGGTGACCAACGGTCTGATGGCATTAGGCTTCGTCGTGGCCGGTATCATCGTTTACCTGTCGATGCGCTTTGAATGGCGTTTCGCCGTATCCGCCATCATCGCGAATATGCACGACATCGTGATTATTTTGGGCTGCTTCGCCTTCTTCCAATGGGAATTTTCACTGACCGTGTTGGCGGGTATCCTTGCCGTATTGGGTTATTCCGTAAACGAATCCGTCGTCGTCTTCGACCGTATCCGTGAGAACTTCCGCAAACCGAGCATGCGCGGACATACCGTTCCGCAAGTCATCGACAATGCGATTACCGCCACCATGAGCCGTACCATCATCACCCACGGCTCGACCGAGGCAATGGTTGTTTCCATGCTGGTGTTCGGCGGCGCAGCGTTGCACGGTTTCTCAATGGCATTGACCATCGGTATCGTGTTCGGTATTTACTCTTCAGTCTTGGTAGCCAGCCCGCTCTTGCTGATGTTCGGTCTGAGCCGCGAAAATATCGCAAAGGAAGTGAAGAAAAAAGAAGAAGTCGTGGTCTGATGGTTATGATTGCGATGTGAAGGGGTCGTCTGAAAACTTGGCAACAGGTTTTCAGACGACCTTTTTGTTGCGCCATCAAACATGGCATTCAAACCGGCTTTGTGCTATATAGAGGGTTCGTTTTGAGCAGGTACGGCTTTACTCTGTGCCGGGCTGAAGAAAATGGCTTGCAAAAGCGTTAAGTATTAGCCAATCGGTTTGCACCGTCTGTTGCAGTATTTTCCGAATATAGCCTGTATCGTTTTGATGGTTCCACAAGGAATCCCGTCTAAGATGGATTCCGTTGTTTCAAATGAATTGAAAGATAAAATATGGATGCTTTACAACTTTTGACCACACGTCGCTCGTCTAAAAAACTTACCGCCCCCGCGCCGAATGCGGAACAGCTCGAATATATGCTGCAAGCGGCTACGCAGGTTCCCGACCATGGCAATATGCGTCCGTTTCGTTTTACCGTCATTCAAAGTGAGGCAGGCTTGCAACGTTTCCGCGAATTGTTGCGCCAAACGGTTACCGAGTTGAATTTTGGCGATGATGCGATGAAGAAAGCCGAGAAAGTCGGCAATATGGCACCTATGGTAATCGGCGTGACTTTTGCGCCCAACCGCGAAGTGGCGAAACCCAAGCCCGAGTGGGAACAAATGTTGAGTGCGGGCTGCGCCGCTTACGGGCTGCAGCTTGCCGCGTCCGCGCAAGGCTTTGACAATGTGTGGATTACCGGAATGTGGGTCAACAGCCCGCTCTTGCGCGAAGCGTTTGGTTGTGAAGACAAAGATAAAATCATTGGACTGATGATGGTTGGTTCGCCGACTGAGGCGGGCAGTGGCGCAAAAAATACCGATTTGGAGCAGTTTGTGACGGTTTGGTAAACAGCCTGAAGAATCGGCTTAACACGAGTCTGTATTCTGAAAAGTGAATCGGCGATATAAAAAGGTCGTCTGAAAACAGAAAATCCGTTTTCAGACGACCTTTTGTTGTGACATCCTTTGATGGCAAACATCAAGCCGGATTCATGAAGCTTTCGATTTCTTGCAAGGAAATGTCGGGCGTCGCGCCGTGTCTGGAAGCGACTAGGGCGCCGAGTGCGCAGGCGAAGGTGATGGCTTCTTGAGGTTCGGCATTGTTAAGCAGTTTGTAAGTCAGCCCTGCCAAGAAGCTGTCGCCAGAGCCGACGGTATCGGCGACTTTGATGCGGAAGCCGCAGTGGCGGTAGAGTTCGCCGTCTTTGTATAAAATTGCGCCGTGTCCGCCCAAGGTGACGCAGATGGTTTGTGCGCCGGTCAACCGGTTGAGGTAGGCGATGTTTTGTTCGATGCTGTGGTAGGGCGAGCCGTAAACTGCGGACAGTTCGTACAATTCGTCGTCATTGAGCTTGAGCATATCCGCACGTTTCATGGTGGCGAGCAGGCGGTCGGTGTCGTAGTGGGGTTTGCGCAGGTTGACGTCGAAGATTTTGAATTTGGCTTTTTCCATCAGTTTGTCTAATGCCGCACGGGAAATCTCGTCGCGGGTGGCAAGGCTGCCGAACACGAAGGCATCGGATTCGGCGACTCGCTGCAAGGCAGCATCTTCGACGACGATGCGGTCCCACGCGCAGGGATATACGATTTCGTATGACGCGCTGCCGCATTTGTCCAGGATGACTTTGACAAGGCTGGTATCGCATTCTTTGCACACTTGCAGCAGGTCGGTATTGACGTTTTTCGCTTGGATTTGGCGCAGCAGCTCTTCGCCGTCGGCATCATCGCCGCGACGGCTGATGATGGCAGTATCGACCCCGAAGGATTGCAAACGGACCAAAACGTTCAGCGGCGCACCGCCCAACACTTTGCCGCTTGGAAAATCGTCCCACAACACTTCGCCGAAACTGGTTACTTTCATTTTAGACCTTCCTTGCTTTGAGTTGATCGGTTGGAACTGCTGCGCTGCGTACGGCTTACCTATCATGTATTTGTAGTAAAACTCCAATACTTAGGCGCGTAAGCATTATGTTTTAAAATCTACCGACTGACAAGCAATCGTAGGCTTATCCGTTAGGAAGTTTGATTCATCACAAGATTGTGTTGAAAGTGTTTGAGTAGACGGGGGATTTTCGGTTTTGTTTTCTTTCGGATTGCCGGTTTTTATCATTCGGATAAGGTGGTTTTTTGAAATTTAAATACAAGTTGTGCGGGCGTATTGTCTTAATTGCCGATGGTATTGAAATTTGGTGCACAATAATCTTCTAGAAAACAAAGGTCGTCTGAAACTTGTTTTTTGGTTTCAGACGACCTTTTATCTTTCGCAAGCCTTAAGCGGCTTCCCAGTAATCGATGTAAAGCTGCAATTCCATCTGATTGCGCCACTCGTTTGCCACGGGGCGGTAAACCGTGCGGATGTATTCGGGGATGTCTTCGCTGCACCGCCAGAACATGGCTTCAAATTCGTAGCCGTCTTTTTGCAGCCAGACTTTTTTGTGTTTGCCCTCCGCGCCCAAAGGCTGCTGGCGGATGACGTGAAATTCGTCGGTAAAGCTCGGCGGCGCGAAGCCTTGTCCCCAAACATGGCGGGCGAGGTTTTGTGCCTGTTCCAACGTGATGTCGCAGGCTTTCAGGCTGCCGTCGGTGATGAAGGTTTGCGACAAATCGTCTTCGCACACCATTTCGCGCACGGCTTCTTCAAAGGCCGTCTGAAACGCGGGAATGTTGTGTTCGAGTATGCTCAAGCCCGCCGCCATCGCGTGTCCGCCGAATTTCAAAATTAAATCGGGATGGCGTTTGGACACCAAATCCAAAGCATCGCGCAGGTGCAGGTTGGGAATGGAACGCCCCGAACCACGCACTTCGCCGTTGTCCGCTGGGGCGAACACGATGGTCGGGCGGTAGAAGCGGTCTTTGAGGCGGCTGGCGACGATGCCGACCACGCCTTGATGAAAGTCGTCGCGGTAGGCGACCAGGGTTGTCTGACCTGAAGGCAGGGTTTCGGGAAAAGCGTTCAGCGCGTCTTGCAACATGGACTGCTCGATTTCGCGGCGTTCGATATTGAGGTCGTTCAACTGCGCCGCCAATGCCTGCGCTTCCGCGTCGTCGCGCGCCAACAGGCAGGCGATGCCGACCGACATATCGTCGAGCCGTCCGGCGGCGTTGATGCGCGGACCCAGTGCGAACCCCATGTCGAAAGGCTGCGCTTTGCGCCAGTCGCGCCGTGCCACTTCAAACAAGGCGCGGATGCCGGGACGCATTTTGCCGGAACGCATCCGTTTCAAACCTTGCGAGACGAGGATACGGTTGTTGTGGTCGAGTGGGACGACGTCGGCGACGGTGCCGAGTGCGACCAAATCCAAAAGTTCGCCCAGATTCGGCTCCTTCAGCTCGTCTGAAAAATAATTACGGCGGCGCAATTCGGCACGCAACGCCATCAACACATAAAAAATCACGCCCACGCCCGCCAGACTTTTGCTGGGGAAGCCGCATCCTTTTTGGTTCGGATTGACGATGATGCAGTTGGGTACGGTTTCAGCGGGCAGGTGATGGTCGGTAACGATCACGTCCAAACCCAATTCCTGCGCCCGCGCCACGCCTGCGATGCTGGCAATGCCGTTGTCGACCGTAATCAGCAAATCCACGCCTTGCGCGGCGGCGATTTCGGCAAGCTCGGGCGTCAAGCCGTAGCCGTGTTCGAAGCGGTTGGGTACGAGGAAATCCACCGCCGCGCCCATCGCCGCCAAGCCGCTCATGCCGACGGAACACGCGGTTGCGCCGTCGGCATCGTAGTCGGCGACAATCAGGATTTTTTCCTTGCGCTCGATGGCATCCGCCAGACGGCGGGCGGCGGATTCGCAATTCGTCAGCGATTGATAAGGCAGAAGGCCGGCGAGTTTGTCGTCCAATTCGGCAGGACTCTGCACGTCGCGCGAGGCGCACAGCCGGGCGATTAAAGGATCGGCACCGGCGGTGAGCAAATCATCGAGGACGTTTTGGTTGACGGGGCGGGTTTGGATTTTGACGGGCATGGTGTGTGGAAATATGTTTGATGTATTCAAGGACGGAAAGGTCGTCTGAAAACAGGCGTAACGAGTTTGTTAAAAGCTTGGGGTAAAGCCGTCGCCACCGCCTATCATCATGGCAGGAATGAACAGTATTGGGGTAAGGGCATCAAAAGTGAGCGTCAGCGGCGTCATCAAAATAGTGCCTATTACTTTCCCCGGACTGGTGTATACGCGAGAAGTGGTATAGCCGATGGAGACAGGAATGCTTTGTTCAAATTTGTAGTCGGCGGGCAGGTTTTTCGGGGTGGCGTAGTATTTGCCTTTGGCGTGAACACAGCGGTGGTAGACAGTGTTATTTCTACCTTTGCCGGTTTCAAATGACAGGTTTTTCAGTTTGGCGATTTCATCAGCTTTTTGAGTGTCGTAGCGTAGGCAGAAATCGGTGGTGAAATCGGCTTCTTTTTCATTGTTCACCACAACAGGCAAGGCTTTGAGGTCTTTTTTGTATTTTTTGGCATCGGCAATTTGGAATTTTTTGTCGAGTTTGACATTGAGGATGGGCGTCAGGTCTTTTGAATCTTTGGCATTAATGACGAACCAGTATTTTTCGCCCATCATGACGATGCTGCCTTTTTCAAGTTGGTCATTGTCTTTGTTGACGATACCGAAAGAATGTACTTGGTCGGAAGTAATCGGATGAAAAGTGATTTTTTCTACTTTTTTATCCTCTTCCCACATTTCTTGAGTCATACAGCCGTTTAATGATAAGGCGAGGAGGGCAGTGAGGGTAAGGCGAAGTTTCATAAGTGTAGTCCTTGAAAAGGTCGGTTTGTTTTATTGTTAAAGGGATGTCTGAAAAATGACGGTATATTTTAATAAGATTATATGAAATTTGAAAAGGTCGTCTGAAAACGGGGCGGTGGGATTTACAGAACCCCCAACCCCGTTTTCAGACGACCCCGATATTTATTCTGCCCAAGCCTGCGTTTCTTCCGAATCGCTCTGACCGCCTTCCATGACGGATTTGATTTCTTGGAAGAGGGCGCGGAAGTTTTTCGGCGGTTTGTTTTGTTCCTGCTCTTTTTTCGTGTTGCGGATTAAGGTACGCAATTTGCCTGCGTCGGCATGGGGGAAGTCCGCCATGAATTGGGTGATTGCGTTGTCGTCCGCCAAGAGGCGCGTGCGGGCTTGTTCGACGCGTTGCAAGAAGGCGTTGTGGGCGGTATTTTCGCCGCGCAGTTTGGCGAGGAAGGCTTCGATGGGCGCGGGGTCGGTGTCGCGCATGAGCCTGCCGATGAATTGGCTTTGGCGTTTGAGCGCGCCGTTGGACGTGATTTTTTTGTAGGTAACGACGGCTTCGTACAAGTCTTCGTCCAAGCCGATTTTTTTCAGCGTATCGGTCGAGAGTTTGGTCAACTCCATGCCCAAAGCCTGCAAATCGTTCATCTGCTTTTTCATTTGGGTTTTGCTGACCCATTCTTCTTCGTTTTCAAACATTTTGATAAACCTTTAATTTTGTTTCGGGTATTTTAGCACGTTCGGGCAGGTTTCACGTCAACGCCCTGTCGAAACGGCGTTTTCAGACGACCTTTTGTTTCCGGCGGCGGTATTTTTGCCGAGGTCGTCTGAAAACGGTTAAAATGCCGCAAACCTCTGTCAGGAAACCTTTTATGCTGTTCAACCACACCGCCTCCGAGCTGACCGGCTTATGCGGGCACGCCTTGGATTTGGCAAAAAACATGGGCGCGGCGGCTGCCGAAGCCGACTTTAGCGAATCCATCGGGCAAAGCGTCAGCGTACGGCTGGGCGAAATCGAACAAATCGAGTTCCAGCAAGACAAATCGCTGGATATTACCGTGTACGTCGGCAAACGCAAAGGTCGCGCCAGCACCGCCGACTTCTCTGAAAAAGCCCTGCAAGACACCGTCAAAGCCGCTATTGACATCGCCCGCTATACCGCCGAAGACGATTGCGCAGGTCTGGCAGATGCTTCGCTTATGGCGCAACACGTCGGCGACCTCGACCGTTACCACGAATGGGATTTAAGCACGGAAGCCGCTATCGAGCTGGCAAAACAATGCGAACAAGCCGCCCTGAGCGCGGATGAACGCATCGAAAACTCCGAAGGCGCAGGCGTTCAGACCGGACATTACCAATACGTTTACGGCAACACCCACGGTTTTACCGCCCACCAACAAGGCACGCGCCACAGCATTTCGTGCAGCATCGTCGCCGCCGACGAAAACGGCATGCAGCGCGACTACTGGTACGATGCAGCCTGCCGCCATCAAGACATGGACAGCCCCGAGCAAATCGGCAAAACCGCCGCCGAGCGCACCCTACGTCGTCTGAACAGCCGCAGCATCCCGACAGGCAGCTATCCCGTCCTCTTCGATACCACCGTCGCAGGCGGGCTTATCGGACACCTCGTCGGCGCACTCAGCGGCGGCGCGCTCTACCGCCAAAGCAGCTTTCTGATTGACAGCATAGGCAGAAAAGTCCTGCCCGATTTCCTCAGTCTGCGCGAAGAACCGCACATCACCCGCGCCTTCGGCAGCACCTATTTCGACTCCGAAGGCGTCGCCACGCGGCCGCGTTTCGTCATCCGCGACGGCATTGTCGAAGGCTATTTCCTCAGCAGTTACAGCGCGAGAAAGCTCGGTATGCAGACCACGGGCAACGCCGGCGGCGCACACAACCTTTATTTGAACCATACGCACGAAACGCAGTCCGACCTGCTGAAAGAAATGGGCACGGGATTGTTGGTTACCGAACTGATGGGTCAGGGCGTGAACACCATCACGGGCGACTACTCGCGCGGCGCGGCGGGTTTTTGGGTGGAAAACGGCATCATCAGCCACCCCGTCCAAGAAATCACCATCGCCGGCCGCTTGCAGGATATGTACCTCGGCATCGTCGGCACTGCCAACGACGCGCTGCGCCGCTCTTCCAACAAAATCGGTTCGGTGCTGATCGAGAGCATGACCGTGGCGGGGGAGTAGGTTTCAGGGCGGGAAGGTCGTCTGAAAGCCACAGTCTCAAAGGAACCAAGCCTGAAGACAGGATTTAGTCGTGCAAAACCGTACAAACTGTGGCATAATCCGCCCGTCTTTACAAAAAGACTTCAGGAGTTTGAACGGGTTTCCTGCTCGTCAAACTTGTCCGAACCGAATGACGGTTCTTTTATTTTTCGGAGTTATCCATCATGGCATTGACCGTAGAACAAAAAGCACAAATTGTTAAAGATTTCCAACGTAAAGAAGGCGATACCGGTTCTTCTGAAGTACAAGTCGCTCTGTTGACTTTCCGTATCAACGACCTGACTCCCCACTTCAAAACCAACCCTAAAGACCACCACAGCCGTCGCGGCCTGTTGAAAATGGTCAGCCAACGTCGCCGTCTGTTGTCTTACTTGCGCCGTACTCAACCTGATACATACCGCAACCTGATCACCCGCTTGGGTCTGCGCAAATAATTGCTGCTTTACCGGACACCGCTTGCGAAAGCGGTGTTTTTTCATATGGGCTGACGATAAACAATAGGGCAGGTTTGTCGGGGTCGTCTGAAAAAGGTCGTCTGAAAACATATCCGTCTCTTAAGCCTCATCGTTTCAGGATAAATCATGGATCAAAAACTGACCAATCTGTTCGCCAAATATCAAAATAACTTGGCTTTCGCCTCGCGCCCCCGTATCGCCTCCGTACATGATTTGGGTTTGATGGATGAAACCTTGCTGAATTTGGCGGTCATCAACCAAGCCTGCGAAGATGTTTTATTGCTGATTCAAAATGGCGCGGATGTCAACAAACAGGGGGAAATGGGTTTTACGCCTGTCCAAAATGCCTGTTTCAACGGCAATGTGGCAATACTTGAAATACTTTTGGCAAACGGTGCCAACCCGGACATCAAAAATGAATTGGGCAATAAGGCAGCGGATTATGTCACTGACGAGCGGCATGGGAAAAAGAAGGCAAAAGAAATGATGGCATTGTTGAAATACTATAAAAATCATCAATCAAAATGAAACATACGGCTCGAAATTTCAGCCGGTGTTTGCCTGACTCGATTTGTTTTCCCTGATCTTTTTGAATGGACAACATGAATATTTACGACTTCACCTTAAACGATGCTCAGGGCAATCCGGTTTCCCTGAGCGTTTACCGAGGAAAGGTGCTGCTGATTGTCAACACCGCGACGCGCTGCGGATTGACGCCGCAATATACGGCATTTCAGCAGCTTTATGAACGTTACAACGGGCAAGGTTTGGAGATATTGGATTTTCCGTGTAACCAATTTCGCGGACAGGCGCCGGAGAGCAGTTGGGAAATTGCTTCCGTCTGTCAGACGAAGTTTGGTACTGCATTCAAAATTTTTGACAAAATCGATGTCAACGGCGCATCCGCATCGCCGCTTTATGCTTATTTGAAGGCACAACAGCCGAAGGATAGGGGCGGGCATATGTTGAAAGAAGCGGTGTTGCGGCTGGCGGCATGGGGCAGTAAGCATCAGGCGGGCGATATCCGCTGGAACTTCACCAAATTCCTGATTAATCGGCAAGGCGAAGTGGCGGCACGGTTTGCGCCCAGCGTAACGCCGGAAGAAATAGAAAACGATATCAAGAAGTTGCTGTAAGGGCGCATGCCGTTTCAGACGACCTCGTCTGAAGAAACGTGCCGAAACCTTACGGTTTTTCACATTCGCGCGCCTTGAAAGTAGGGCGCATTATCTTTATGTTAAGGGAAACCGGTTATTCGGGAAGTGTAAAATATCGGTTTGTGATATTTAATAAGATTCAATAAGATAGATTGAAATTGCGGCTAAACGCGCCGACTTGCGCAGCATGAAGCGGGTTCGGAATTTAAAGGAGCAAAGATGCAGTATTTCGGTGTGGGTTTTTTAGTATTATTGTTTTTGGAAATTATGTCCATCGTTTGGGTGGCGGATTGGCTGGGCGGCGGATTCACTTTCCTGCTGATGATAGTCAGCTTTATCGGCGGCACGATGATGCTGCGCCACACGGGGCTGTCCGGCATTTTGCTGGCAGGTGCGGCCATTCGCAGCGGGGACAATATTTCCATGTATCAGATGTTGTGGCCGATACGTTATACCGTCGCCGGGATTTTGCTGCTCAGTCCGGGTTTTGTGTCCACCATTATCGCCTTGCTGCTGCTTTTGCCGATAAAGGGTCGACCTGCGGCTCAAATGAATACGCAGTCTTTCCGTCAGCAAACCTTTACGCGCCGTACTGAAGATGACGGCGATATCATCGAAGGCGAATACACGGTGACCCGCGCCGATCCTCAAACCAAACACCAAGACTATATCGAGCACAAACGCGATTAAACGGTGGAAAATCGGCATAGCGGCAGCATTCCGACTGCCCTGTTTTGGAAAGGTCGTCTGAAAAGATTTTCAGACGACCTTTTATCTATATGAAAAAATGACTGAAAATGTCATGCAGTTTCGCCCGAAACAGACAGTCAATGCTATACTTGCCAACTTATTGTCGATGAAAACCGGCTGGAAACAGCCGTTACGGAAACGAGAAATCAAGATGAGCAGAATCCAGCAAACCTTTGCCGCGCTTGACGGCGCAAAAGCCCTGATTCCCTATATCACCGTAGGCGATCCCGATCTCGATACCACGCTTGCGCTGATGCACAGTTTGGTTGAAAACGGCGCCGACATCCTGGAATTGGGCGTTCCCTTTTCCGACCCGATGGCGGACGGTCCGACCATCCAGCGCGCCGCCGAGCGTGCGTTGGCAAACAAAGTTTCCCTCAACGACGTATTGAACATCGTACGCCGCTTCCGCGAAACAAACGGCAACACGCCCGTCGTCCTGATGGGTTATCTGAACCCGATTCATAAAATGGGTTATCAGGCATTTGCCCAAGCGGCTGCCGAAGCCGGCGTGGATGGCGTGCTGACCGTCGATTCCCCTGTCGAAACCATCACCCCGCTGCACGACGAACTCAAATCGCGCAGCATCGACTGCATCTTCCTGATTGCCCCGACCACGACCGAAGAGCGTATCCAAACCATCGCCCGCGTTGCAGGCGGCTTTGTCTATTACGTTTCGCTCAAAGGCGTTACCGGTGCGGCAAGTTTGGATACCGAAGAAGTTTCGCGTAAAATAGAGCTTTTGCGCAAGTATATCGACATCCCGATCGGCGTCGGCTTCGGCATCAGCAACGCCGAAAGCGCGCGCAAAATCGGTGCCGTTGCCGATGCCGTCATCGTCGGCAGCCGCATCGTCAAAGAAATTGAAAATAACGCAGGCCGCGAAGCAGAAGCCGTCGGCGCGTTGGTCAAAGAATTAAAAGACGCAATCCGTTAAGGCCTTTTCCAAAAACACACGCAAAGGTCGTCTGAATCCCGAATTCCAAGGAGTCATCCATGAGTTGGTTAGACAAAATCCTACCGCCCAAAATCAAAAACCGCAGCAAAAGCGAAGGCTCGTCCAACGTTCCCGAAGGCCTGTGGCACAAATGCCCTTCCTGCTCGGCAACCATCTACTCGACCGAACTTCAGCAAAACGACCAAGTTTGCCCGAAATGTAACCACCACAACCCGCTTTCCGCGCGCGAACGCCTCAATTTGCTTTTGGACGAGGAAGGCCGCGAAGAAATCGCCGCCAATATCAAACCGACCGACCCGCTGAAATTCAAAGACAGCAAAAAATACCCCGAACGATTGGCCGCCGCGCGCAAAGCCACCGGCGAAGATGATGCGTTGGTCGTGATGAAAGGCTTTATGAACGGCCTGCCCGTCGTAATTGCCGCCTTCGAATTCCGCTTTATCGGCGGCTCTATGGGTTCCGTCGTCGGCGAACGCTTCGTTCAAGGCGTGCGCCGCGCCGTAGCCGACAACTGCTCTTTCATCTGCGTTGCCGCATCAGGCGGTGCGCGTATGCAGGAAGGTGTCAACTCATTGATGCAAATGACCAAAACCAGCGCGGCATTGCATCTTCTGACTGAAAAACACCTGCCGTTCATCTCCGTCCTGACCGACCCGACCATGGGCGGCGTATCCGCCAGTTTCGCCTTCCTCGGCGATGTCGTGCTTGCCGAACCCAACGCCCTTATCGGCTTTGCCGGCCCTCGCGTTATTGAACAAACCGTCCGCGAAACTTTGCCCGAAGGCTTCCAACGCGCAGAGTTCCTGCTGGAAAAAGGCGCTATCGACCAAATCGTCGACCGCCGCAGCATGAAACAGCGCATCAGCGACCTGATTACTCTGCTGCGCCGCGAAGACAAAGTCAACGCCGCTTAAACCGGGAAGGTTTGAGCTAAACAAAGGTCGTCTGAAAACTGATTTTTCGGTTTTCAGACGACCTTTTTGTAAAGTGTTCCTGCTCAGCGGCTGTAATGTTGGATACACGGCAGCAAGTAACAGATATAGTGGATTAACTTTAAACCAGTACGGCGTTGCCTCGCCTTAGCTCAA
>JVVZ01000158.1:0-5685 GCA_001062585.1 Neisseria meningitidis | reverse complement strand
CTTCAGCACCTTAGAGAATCGTTCTCTTTGAGCTAAGGCGAGGCAACGCTGTACCGGTTTAAAGTTAATCCACTATATCGTCTTTATGGCGTTTGTTTTTCCATCTGAATTATTTTTCCCTTATGTCCGTCAAACCTTTATCTTTAAATTTAATCAACTGCTTTGTGCTGGTGGTGCTGTTTGTCGTCAGCCTGTCGGTGGGCGTCGGCAATTTCCGCTGGGCGGATGTGTTTCACTGGACATTGTCTGACAGCACGGAATTGATGCTGGTCAGCCGCCTGCCGCGCACGTTTGCGATTGTGCTGACGGGGGCGTCGATGGCGGTAGCGGGGATGATTATGCAGATTTTGATGCGCAACCGTTTTGTCGAGCCGTCTATGGTGGGGGCGAGTCAGAGCGCGGCGTTGGGTGTGTTGGTGATGACCTTAGTGTTTCCGGCTGCCGGGCTGACGGCGAAAATGTCGGTGGCGGCCGTGGCGGCGTTGGCGGGGATGTTGGTGTTTATGATGCTGATACGCCGTTTGCCGCCGACGGCGCAGTTGATGGTGCCGCTGGTGGGGATTATTTTCGGCGGCGTTATCGAGGCGGTGGCGACGTTTATCGCGTATGAGTTTGAGATGATGCAGATGTTAAGCGTGTGGCAGCAGGGCGATTTTTCGGGCGTGCTGTTGGGGCGTTACGAATTGTTGTGGCTGACGGGCGGCTTGGCGTTGACGGCGTATTTGATTGCCGACCAGCTGACGATTTTGGGCTTGGGCGAAACGGTGAGCGTGAATCTGGGTCTGAACCGGACGGCGGTGTTGTGGGTCGGCTTGGTGATTGTCGCGCTGATTACGTCGCTGGTGTTGGTAACGGTCGGCAATATTCCGTTTATCGGGCTGGTCGTGCCGAACATCATCAGCCGCCTGATGGGCGACAAGCTGCGCCAAAGCCTGCCTGCGGTGGCTTTGCTCGGCGCGTCGCTGGTGCTTTTGTGCGATATTTTGGGACGCGTGATTGTGTTCCCGTTTGAGATTCCGGTCTCAACCGTGTTCGGTGTGTTGGGTACGGTGTTGTTCTTGTGGATTTTGTTGAGGAAGCCTGCCCATGTCGTCTGAAAACAAGCGTAGCACGCTTCGCCCGAACAAGGTTGCGTTTATGCAGGGTTCTTCCCGTCCGCTGTGGGCGGCGTTTGTCTTGCTGCTCGCTTGTTGCACCTTGTTCCTGACTTTGAACATCCAAGGCGATTGGGATTTTGTGTTGCAACTGCGGCTGACCAAGCTGGCGGCTTTGCTGCTGGTGGCGTATGCGGTCGGGGTTTCGACCCAGCTTTTCCAAACGTTGACGAACAACCCGATCCTTACGCCTTCGATTTTGGGCTTCGACTCGCTGTATGTGTTTTTGCAAACGCTTTTGCTGTTTGCTTTGGGCGGGGTGGGTTATACGTCGCTGCCGCTGACGGGCAAGTTCGGCTTTGAGCTGGTGATGATGATGGGCGGCTCGCTGCTTTTGTTTTACACTCTCATCCGGCAGGGCGGACGCGATTTGTCGCGCATGATTTTGATCGGTGTGATTTTCGGGATTTTGTTCCGCAGCCTCTCTTCGCTGCTGACGCGCATGATTGATCCGGAGGAATTTACGGCGGCGCAGGCGAATATGTTTGCGAACTTCAATACCGTCCACAGCGAGCTTTTGGGCGTGGGCGCGCTGATTCTGCTGGCGAGCGCGGTGGTGATTTGGCGCGAGCGGCACCGTCTGGACGTCCATCTTTTGGGGCGCGACCAAACGATTAATTTGGGCATAAACTACACGCGCAATACTTTGTGGCTGCTGCTTTGGATTGCCGCGCTGGTGGCGATGGCGACGGCGGTGGTCGGGCCGGTCAGCTTCTTCGGCCTGCTGGCTGCCGCGCTTGCCAACCATTTTGCCCCGAGCGTGCGCCATAGCGTGCGGCTGCCGATGACGGTGTGCGTCGGCGGCATCCTGCTGGTCGGCGGGCAAACCGTGTTCGAACACCTGCTCGGCATGAAGGCGGTGTTGAGCGTAGTGGTTGAATTTGCGGGCGGGCTGGTGTTTTTATATTTGGTGCTGAAACGCAAGCGATAGGTCGTCTGAAAACTTTCCCAGCCTGAATTCGAATGGCGTAAACCACTATTTCCAAACGGGATATTTCGTTTTGCACGTCCTTAGATTTGACGGCGTGAATGAAACTAAATATCGGGTTCTTACTCATATTAAGCATCACTATCAAGGTGCGTGCTATGAGTAAAGTGTTGAAATACCGTCCTGATTTGGACGGGATACGGGCATTGGCCGTTTTATCCGTCATCATATTTCATATCGATCCCCAATGGCTGCCGGGTGGTTTTTTGGGCGTGGATATGTTTTTCGTGTTGTCGGGATATTTGATCACGACCATTATCAGCCGCGAGATTCGCGACGGCAGTTTTTCGTTTCTCGAGTTTTACAAACGCCGCGCCAAACGCATCTTGCCTGTCTTTGCCTGTGTATTGCTTTGCACGACGGTCGTTGCCGCCATTTTCTTTTTGTCTTTCGATTTGCGCCAATACGTCAAATCCGCCGTCTATGCCTTGCTGTTTGCCGCCAACCTGTTCTTTGCCCGCCGCGGCGGCTATTTTGATGCGGATGCGACGGAAAAGCCGTTGCAGCACATCTGGTCGCTGTCGTTGGAAGAACAGTTTTACTTTATTTTCCCCGCGTTGCTGATTTTGTTTTTCCGTCTCAGCAAACGGCGCAATGTGCGGACGTTTATCCTTTTGCTGATTGTCATCAGCCTGTTTTCCGCGCTGTTGCCGACTTTGGGCATGGAGGCGTATTTCCTGCCGCATGTGCGTGCTTATGAGCTGCTTGTCGGTTCGCTTTTTGCCTTCATTCCGCCTGCCGAACAAAACGATAAAGCCAGTACGCCGCTATTCGGATGGCTGATGATGGCGGTCATCGCCGCCACGCTGGTGTTGCCCTACGGCGTCCTGCCCGGCGCGGGAAACATCGAACGGCTGCTTTGCTGTCTGGCGGTCGGCGGTTTGATTTATTCGGGCAAATCATTGCAGATGCAGGAAGGTTTCAATACGTCCAAACTGTTGAGCCTCAAGCCGGTGGTGTTTGTCGGGTTGATTTCGTATTCGCTGTATTTGTGGCACTGGGTGGTGTTGGCGCTCATGCGCTACATTTATATGGACGCGCAGCTTCCGCTTGCCGCATCGGCATTGGCTGTCATTATCATGCTGCTGTTGTCGGTGTTGTCTTATTATTTTGTGGAAACACCGGCGCGGAAGGCGAAGAATTTTACGACGGCGAAATTCAAATGGAGTATGGCGGCTTATTTCGCGCTGCTGATTCCTGCGGCAGCCTACCTGATGACCGCCAAACCTGCCGCGTTTGAAAGCAGTTTGTACAAAGCCGATGAAAGCAAAATTTGCGCGGACACGTTGACCAAAACCGACTGCGCCGTCGGCGCGGCAAACCAAAAACCTGAAGTTTTGGTCATCGGCGATTCGCATGCCGCCCATTTGAGCCCGTTCCTCGACATCGTCGGCAAAAAAGAAGGCTGGTCGGCAGACGTCATCACGTCCAACAGCTGCGCCACCGCGTTCGGATTCGTCCTGCCCGACAGCGACCGCCGCGCCGACCGCTGCAATCCGTATAACAGGTTTATCGAACAAAAAACCAAAGACTATCCTGTCATCATCATTTCGCAACGTTGGTTCCTCCATACTGCCAAACCGGAATTTTTAGAACGGTTCAACACAATGCTGGATGATTTGGTGAAGGCGGGCAAGAAAGTGTACGTTTTGGCCGATACGCCCATGGACGGGCAGTTGCCGTTGCGGCGTTATTATCTGAGACAAAAGCTCGGTATCGACATCAATTATGTTTCAGAGGATAAAAAGGCAGAAATCCGCGATTCTGCCAAGTCGGAAGACGAAGTCGAAAAAATCGTAAAGCAGCACCGCAGCGTGCAGTGGGTGGACTTTATGCAGTACATCCCCGCGGACAAACTTATAGACGGGCTGCCGGTGTATTTCGATACCAACCACCTCAACCCGTTCGGTTCAAGTAAAATTGCCGAAATGTTTATCAACGATAAACGCACCCTGTTGAAATAAGCACAAAGGTCGTCTGAAAACATATTCAGACGACCTCTTTAAAGCAAAAGGATACCGTATGACTCAAGAACACTTTCCCGAATTTTTCGAGCAAGCCCCGACGCTGACTGTCCAAGATGCGCTCGCCGAATTTCTCGGCGCGGCAGAGAAGGGCATCATGCAGTATCGCTACGCCGATGCCGTCCGCCTGTGCGGACACTCCTGCCCCACCGTTGCAGGCGCGTACCTCATGACGCTTAAAGGCCTGAAAGCACTTTACGGCAGCGACCTGCCGCAGCGCGGCGGAATCGAAGCCGCCATGCAGGGCGCGCGCGACGAAGGCACGGTCGGCGTTACCGCATCCGTCGTCCAACTCTTAACCGGCGCCGCTCCCGAAACCGGCTTCGGCGGCGTCGGCCCGCAAGGACGCTTCGCCCGCCGCAACCTGTTGAGTTTCGATGCCGATATCGAAGGCACGCTGACCCTGCGCCGCAAAGACAACGGCAAAACCGTCGCCATCAGCCTCAACGCCGCCATGCAGCCCTTCGCCCCCGAAATGCGCGACATCATGCCCAAAGCCGTCAGCGGCACTGCCAGCGCAGAAGAACTCAAACGCTTCGGCGAACTCTGGCAGGCGCGTGTTAAAGCCTTCTTGATTGATTTGGCAGACAATCCCCAATTCGTCATCGTTCGCGAAATCTGAAGCCCATCCTTTTCAGACGACCTCTCATGTTCGGAGGTCGTCTGAAAACAAATCCACACATCACACCCATCATGATTACCATCCGCAACGTCAGCTTCCACATCGGCGGCAACCCCATCCTCAACAACGTCAGCCTCGACATCCCCGAAGGCGGCATCACCGCGCTCATCGGTCCAAACGGCGCAGGCAAATCCACGCTCCTCTCCTTCATGGCGCGCCTCCGCCCGCTGGAACAGGGCAGCATCAGTTACGCCGGCAAAGATGTTTCGACCACGCCCACCGCCGAGCTGGCAAAAACGCTCTCCATCCTGACCCAAGAAAACAGCGTCATGAGCCGCATTACCGTGCGCGACCTGCTCATGTTCGGGCGTTATCCCTACCACCAAGGCAGGCCGACCCCCGAAGACCTCGCCATCGTCGAAAACGCACTTTCCGAGTTCAAACTGGACAGCTTTGCCAACCGCTACCTGACCGAACTCTCCGGCGGACAACGCCAACGCGCCATGATTGCCATGGTCTTCTGCCAAAGCACCGATTACGTCCTCTTGGACGAACCGCTCAACAACCTCGATATGTACCACGCCCGCGCCCTCATGCAGCTGCTCCAACGGCTGACCCTCGAACACAAGCGCACCACCGTCGTCGTCCTGCACGACATCAACCAAGCCGCCGCCTACGCCGACCACGTCGTCGCCATGAAAAACGGACAAGTCGCCATGACCGGCGCGCCGAACGACATCTTTACCGCTGAAAATATTAAAGATTTGTTTGATATGGATGTGGACGTATTGGACTATCAGGGCAAGAAACTGGTTATCCATCACGTTTGAGGTGCGGATATGGAAAAGGTCCTTGGATTCGGATTTCAAGTGCAACACTAGGGTACCAGTGGTTGGA
>JVVZ01000157.1:0-645 GCA_001062585.1 Neisseria meningitidis | reverse complement strand
AGACGACCTCCGATATCGTATTAATCCGAAAAAGGATGCCCTTATGAAAAAACTGTTTTTGATAGCATTGGGCTTGGTAAGTTTTAATGTTTATGCCAATGGCTGTGGCGGAGAATACCAAGCTGCCACGGGAACCTGCCGTATCATAGACGGAAGCGGTCGGCAAATTTTATACAATGTGCCGCCTCCCCAATCAGGCAACAGCACACCACCTCCGAAAAAAATAGTCTATGTCTCCAAATATGGTGCAGTAGCTACTAATGAAAAAACAGGTATTTCGAGCGGAGCTTTAAATAAAGATTCTATTGAGGAGGCTAAACATGAAGCAATTAAAGCGTGTGAGCAGGGCGGGCGAAATGCCCCGTGTAAAGTTGCCATTTGGGCAGGTAATGCCTGTTTAGCAGCGGCAACGGGCAAAGAAGGTAAGAAATTCAGAGTATTTTATACAGCTAGGGAAAAGCCGGGGCAGGCAGAACCCGCAGCATTGAAACAATGTAATAAAGCGGGATTGAAAAACTGTGAAATCACCATTCCTGAAGGTTGTTCTTTCCCTTAATTGTTATTTTTTGATTAAAGGGTCGTCTGAAAACTTTTTCAGACGACCTCCGATATCGTATTAATCCGAAAAAGGATGCCCTTATGAAA